>NZ_JAQIHG010000008.1:0-45792 GCF_035916735.1 Acinetobacter minutum | reverse complement strand
TTGGTAGCGGGAGCTGGATTTGAACCAACGACCTTCGGGTTATGAGCCCGACGAGCTACCAGACTGCTCCATCCCGCATCAATGTTTTTGCTGCTCACACTCAACAATCTGGTTCATTGTTGGTGCGGAAGGGGGGACTTGAACCCCCACGCCCGAAAGCACTACCACCTCAAGGTAGCGTGTCTACCAATTCCACCACCACCGCAGCAGGACGCATTCTATGCGCATCCGTTGCAAAAGGAAAGCCCTAATTACGATTATTCGCCAGTTTTTGGTGCAGTTGGTGAAGTTTCAGGCGATGCAGTTTGCGCAGGTGCCGTGGTATTAACCGTTTTCAAACTATAAGCATCTGAAGTTTGCTGCTTGGCAAAGACCGCCAAAGTCAAACTGGTCATAAAAAACAATGCGGTCAAAATAGCGGTGAGGCGAGTCAAAAAATTACCTGAACCTGACGCACCAAACACAGTTGCTGCACCTCCACCACCAAAAGAAGCACCCGCATCGGCACCTTTACCATGTTGCACTAAAACCAGCGCAATAATCAAAATGGCCAAGATAATATGTACCACCAGCACAAAAGTATGCATGTGAACTCCTAATTATTTGTTATCTGCAAATGCACGGGCAATTTGGTAAAATGATTCAGCATTTAATGATGCACCACCGACCAATGCACCATTAATATCTGGACACGCTGCCAATTCTGCTGCATTTTCTGGTTTAACACTACCACCATAGAGAATCGCAATCTGTTGTCCTGCTGGTGTAATCTGCGTCAGTCCTTCACGGATTTTGGCATGCATCGCCTGGGCATCCTGCGGAGAAGCGGTTTTACCCGTACCAATCGCCCAGATCGGTTCATAAGCAATGATCATCTGTTGCTGCCATTGCTCAGCATTGATCACAGTAGCCACGTCACAAATCTGCTGCAATACCACCTGATCAGCAATGCCCTGCTCACGCTGCTCCAGACTCTCACCCACACAATAAATCACGGTCAAGCCAGCCGTTAAAGCATTTTTAATTTTGGCCTGCACAGCAGCGACATCATCCGCAAAAATTTCACGACGCTCAGAGTGGCCAATCAACACATAGTCAATCGCGCTGTCTTTCAGCAGTTCTGCACTCACCTCACCGGTATATGCTCCTGTACCTGCAATACGCGATACATCTTGTGCAACCACATGTACGGGACGTGCTGCATCAGCCAATGCCGTCTGAACAGTGGTTAAAGCAATCGTGACGGGTGCCACAGCAAGATGACATTGTGCAGCTGGAATATCATGCTGGGCGAGTAATTGTTTGAATTCTTGAACAAGTTGTTTGGCATTCGCTTGCATTGGGTTCATTTTCCAATTGCCGACAACCCAAGGAATAATAGTCGAACCCGACATACTGCTCTGACCTGTGATGAAAAATGCAGATATTCTACACGGAATTCTATCCCTTGCTGATAAATTTTCAGATAGCACCGATCAATTTTGTTAATTACAAATCTATAAAATTCACAAGATTCCAATCCCTTGAGAAAATTAATTTCATGAAAATTCGACTGGTTCAGGTTTTTATAAGATAGTACGCAGATAACAGCATTTTCTGATATGGTATTTTTGCGCAACAAAAGTATAATTTTACGATACGAATTATAAACAAACCAGTTCAGACTCAAGGCGTGGTAGCGGATGTCAGTATTGCAAGGATTTCCTAAATTTACAGGATTTATTCGTCGATTAGTCGAGGAACATCATATCTCAGCTGAAGATATGCAAACTGCTGTCGAAAATGCAAAAAAGGCCAAACGAGATATTGTCGCCTACCTCATTGAGCATCATGGTATTTCACCTCTCATTCTTGCCGATACCATTTCACGCGAATTTGGCGAGCCGCTGTTCGACCTTGCAGTTTATGATGCAGCATTACTACCACGCGATCTGGTTGAAGACAAACTGCTGACCAAACATCATATTGCACCGCTGTTTAAACGTGGCAATACCTTATATGTTGCAACCAGCAACCCAACCAATATCGAAGCACTCGATGCCATCCGCTTCAATAGCAAACTGAACATTGAATCAGTCATTGTTGAATATGACAAACTGAGTCAACTGCTCAGCAAACAGTTCACCGAAGAAGATACCTTTAATTTTGATGGTGAAGAGCTCGATATTGATATTGATGATTCATCACAATCTGATGATGACGATGATGATGGTCCACAAGGTGATGAAGCTCCGATTGTCAAATACATCAACAAACTATTGGTTGATGCCATCCGTATGGGTGCATCGGATCTGCATTTTGAACCGTATGAAAAAATCTATCGGGTGCGTTACCGAGTCGATGGGGTCTTGCGTCAGATCGCAACGCCTCCATTACAATTGGCGAACCGCCTGGCTTCACGTTTAAAAGTCATGTCACAAATGGACATTTCGGAGAAACGGATTCCTCAAGATGGCCGTATCAAACTAAAATTATCCAAAACCAAAGCGATTGATTTCCGTGTCAACTCCCTACCAACCCTATTTGGGGAGAAACTGGTTCTACGTATTCTCGATCCATCGAGTGCCATGCTAGGCATTGATGCGCTAGGTTATGAACCCGATCAGAAAGCCCTGTTTATGGAAGCGCTGGAAAAACCGCAAGGCATGTTATTGATTACCGGTCCGACGGGTTCAGGTAAAACCGTTTCTTTATATACCGGCTTGAATATCCTCAATCGTGAGGACACCAACATTTCCACGGCGGAAGATCCCGTCGAAATTAACCTGGAAGGCATTAACCAGGTCAACGTAAACAATAAAGTAGGGCTGACCTTCTCTGCAGCATTGAAATCTTTCTTACGTCAGGATCCAGACATTATCATGGTCGGTGAGATTCGTGATCTGGAAACCGCAGAAATCGCGATTAAGGCTGCACAGACCGGTCACATGGTGATGTCGACACTGCATACCAATAGTGCACCCGAAACACTGACCCGTTTACGTAACATGGGTGTCCCTTCTTTCAATATCGCCACTTCGGTCAATCTGGTGATTGCGCAACGTTTGGCACGTCGTTTATGCAGTCAATGCAAGGCTCCGGTCGAGGTTCCTCAAAATAGCTTGCTCGAAATGGGCTTCACTGAAGAAGATCTGGCGAATCCTGAATTTAAACTCTACCAACCGGTGGGCTGTTCAGAATGTCGTGAAGGCTATAAAGGCCGGGTCGGGATTTATGAGGTCATGAAAGTGACCCCTGAGATTTCGAAGATTATCATGGAAGATGGCAATGCGTTGGAAATTGCAGCGGCATCGACAAAATTGGGGTTTGATAATCTGCGACGTTCAGGCTTAAAAAAAGTCATGCAAGGGGTCACTTCATTACAAGAAGTGAACCGTGTGACCAGTGAATAATTTAGTCAGTATTTAAAATAAGGATAATGTGATGGCAGCGAAAAAAGCACAAATGATGCCGACTTTTACCTATGACGGGGTCGATCGCAAGGGGTTGAAAATCAAGGGAGAGTTGCCTGCACGCAACATGGCTCTTGCCAAAGTCACCCTGCGCAAACAAGGCATCACCATCAACAATATTCGAGAAAAACGCAAAAATATTCTCGAAGGATTGATGAAGAAAAAAGTGTCTACGCTGGATATCACCGTATTTACTCGCCAGTTAGCCACCATGATGAAAGCAGGTGTTCCACTAGTACAAGGCTTTGAAATCGTTGCGGAAGGTCTAGAAAATCCAGCCATGCGTGAAGTGGTTTTGGGGATTAAAGGCGAAGTAGAAGGCGGCAACACCTTTGCCGGTGCTTTACGCAAATATCCGCAATATTTTGACAAACTGTTTTGTTCTCTTGTTGAATCAGGTGAACAATCGGGTGCCCTAGAGACCATGCTAGATCGGGTCGCGATCTATAAAGAAAAAAGTGAACTACTTAAACAAAAAATCAAAAAAGCTATGAAATATCCCGCGACCGTTATCGTCGTGGCGATTATTGTCACAATTATTTTGATGGTGAAAGTGGTACCGGTATTTGAAGACCTATTCACCTCTTTTGGTGCCGATCTCCCGGCTTTTACCAAGATGGTCGTGAATATGTCGCAATGGATGCAGAAATACTGGTTCCTACTCATTATCGGAATTGGTGGTGCAGTGGCGGCATTCATTGAAGCGAAAAAACGTAGCCAGAAATTCCGCGATACTCTTGATAAACTGGCCCTGAAGCTGCCAATTTTTGGGGATTTGGTGTACAAAGCGATTATTGCACGCTATAGCCGCACACTTGCTACCACGTTCGCTGCAGGTGTACCACTGATTGATGCTTTGGAATCAACTGCTGGTGCCACCAACAACGTGATTTATGAGCGTGCAGTAATGAAAATCCGTGAGGATGTTTCTACTGGGCAACAATTACAGTTCGCGATGCGTGCCAGCAACCTGTTCCCACCGATGGCCGTACAAATGGTCGCGATTGGTGAAGAATCTGGTGCACTAGATGCCATGTTAGATAAAGTTGCCACACACTTTGAAAATGAAGTGGATAACGCTGTTGATGGCTTAACTTCCATGATGGAACCGTTAATTATGGCCATCTTGGGTGTACTCGTTGGTGGTCTAGTGGTTGCCATGTACCTTCCGATTTTCCAGATGGGTTCTGTGGTGTAATGCAAGATTTTATCCAAACGCTAATCAACAACCCTATAGCACTTTATCTGATCGTCGGATTATTTAGCCTGTGTATTGGCAGCTTTTTAAATGTGGTGATTTTACGTACACCGAAAATAATGGAGCAACAATGGCAACAGGAATGCCAGTTGCTACTGCATCCTGAACAGCCAATCATTGAGCAAAGTAAATTTACCCTAAGCCATCCAGCTTCAAGCTGTCCGAAATGTGCCAGTCCAATTCGCTGGTACCAGAATGTACCGGTATTGAGCTGGTTATTGTTGCGCGGAAAGTGCTCTAACTGTCAGAATCCGATTAGTGCACGTTATCCTTTTATTGAAGTCCTGACCGCCGCGTGCTCCCTACTAGTGGTCGCAGTGTTTGGTCCCAGCCTACAGATGCTCTTTGGCCTACTACTGACTTGGACGCTTATAGCGCTCACCTTTATTGATTTTGATACACAACTTTTACCAGATCGCTTTACCTTACCTCTAGCTGCGCTCGGTCTAGCCATCAATAGTGGTTCTATTTACACCTCACCCACTTCTGCCATTTGGGGCTATGTCATCGGCTTTTTATGTCTGTGGATTGTGTATTACCTATTTAAACTCTTGACGGGTAAGGAAGGCATGGGCTACGGTGATTTCAAACTGCTGGCTGCACTCGGTGCCTGGATGGGGCCATTCATGCTACCGCTGATTGTACTGCTCTCCTCATTGGTCGGTGCGATCATCGGAATTATTTTATTAAAAGTGCGTCAAGAAAATCAGCCTTTTGCCTTTGGTCCTTATATTGCGATTGCAGGCTGGATTGCCTTTTTATGGGGTGAGCAGATCATGAAGGTGTATTTAGGAGGATAACATGGGTTTTATTTTGGGACTGACCGGCGGAATCGGCAGCGGCAAATCAGCCGCCAGTGCATGGTTTGAAACCCAAGGAATTCATGTGGTGGATGCAGACGTGGTCGCACGTGAAGTCGTCCAGGTCGGTCAGGTCACGCTCGACAATATCCGTCTGGCGTTTGGCGACTGGGTGTTACTCAATAATGGTGAGCTCGACCGAACGGCCTTACGCAATCATATTTTCCAATTTCCGGAAGCCCGTCAAGTTCTGAACCAGATTACGCATCCGGCTATTCGTGCCTCCATCATTCAGCAATTACAACAGGCAAGCAGCCCTTATGTGATTCTGGTTTCTCCGCTGTTATTTGAAACCAATCAGCATGAAATGACGGATCATAACCTGCTGATCGATACCAGTGAAGAAATCCAGATCCTACGTGCCAGTAGCCGTGATGGTCAGACACCTGAACAGATCCGCCAGATTATTGCGGCACAAATGTCACGTCAGCAAAAAATTGCCATGGCAGATGATATTGTGACCAATGATGGCCATATTGAACATCTTTATTCACAATTAATGCCATTACATGAGCTGTATCTGCTCCGAGCAGAGAAACATCACTGATCTTTTTGCTGTTGCAATTGCTGGGTCAAGCTATCTTGACGTAGCCAACGCCAAGGTTGCAACGCGCCTATTCCCATCCCAACCAGACCACAGACAATGGCTGGACTTAAGGGTTCGCCTAGTAATGGAACAGCAAGCAGCGCAGCAATAAATGGTGCCAAGGTCACAATGCTTCCAGTTTTAAAAGCGCCTAAGCGTTCAATCGCGGCGACGTAGGTCAGGGTTGCAATAATCACCACAAAAATGCCATGGAACACAGTCTGAATCAGCAAATGAATCGGCTCAGGTTCCGTCAGATGTTTAGGAATAAATAACAGATAAATCGGCAAATAGATGATCGCTGACCAAATGGCAACACTGGCCATTGAATGCCAAGCCGATAATCTCCACTGTTTGAGTAAAACAGTAAAGAGTCCCCACCAGATCGCACTGATAAATAGCAATACATCCCCTTTACCAAAGGCATGGCTGCTACTCTGGGAGATCAGAAAACTCATCAGCCCTAGGGCGGTCAGCATAATCGACAGGCTAATCCAGGTATGCTTATCAAAAGGTTGTTTAAACAGAATCCACGCAGCAACGGCGGTCGTCAAAGGAATACAGCCATTCAGGAAAATAGCAGCATGCGCGGCTGGCGCGTATAAAAATGCCGTATAGGCGGTCAAGCAATATCCCACACCACCAATCAGTGCCAAAATGACAGAGCGTTTTTGCCACAAAAATGCGGTGTCTTTCTTGTACAGCAAAACCGGCATCAGAATCAGGAAAGCCAGACCAAAACGCAGTGCAGTAATATCCCAGGCACTAATTTGCCACTGTGTATTGAGGCGGGAAAAAATGGTAAATCCCCCCCAGATACACATGGTAATGGCAATAAAGAAATAACCTTGAGTACGGGGTGACATAAATAAACTGGCTGTGTAATCGTCGGTAAAATGAATCAGGCTTGGCGCTGACGGCAAGCTTCATATAACGCCATACCCGTCGCTACGCTAACATTCAAACTTTGCAGATTGCCTGACATCGGGATAAATACCGTCTGATCACACTGTGACTGGGTAATCGGACGTAACCCGGTATCTTCAGCACCCATCACAATCACCACAGGCCCGGTCAAATCACACTGTTGCAAGGGTAATGCCTTTTCATCCAGCATGGTGCCAATTACGCGAATATGCGTGGTTTCTTTAAGATGCGCCAAAGTACGTGCCAGATTGGTCACCTGAATAAACTGTACTTTTTCCGCTCCACCGGCGGCCACTTTACGTGCAGTCGGCGTCAGACTGGCAGAACGGTCACGCGGTACAATAACCGCCTGCACCCCCATGGCAGCCGCCGTACGGATACAGGCACCGAGATTGTGCGGATCGGTCACCTGATCTAGTGCCAACAACAATGGATTGCTGGTCTGCTCCAGTAACTGATCCAGATCTTTTTCATTTAAAGTTGGATGTGGTCGCACGGCAGCCACAACACCCTGGTGAAAAGGTAAACCAGCCAGTTTTTCCAGACTGTCACGACTGGCTTTCTGTACGCTGATTCCAAAAGGTTCAGCCAGTTGCAGAATACGTTGCAAACGCTGGTCATCACGTCCTTTCAACGTAAAGAGAGTTAATACCCGTTCCGGCTCAAGCTCTAATAATGACTCCACTGAGTGAACGCCATAATAATATTCTGGTTTTGCCATGAACGACCTCTATCGTGACTACAATACAAAATAAAAATCCTGCAAAGCCAACTTCACAGGATTTCTCTTATAAGGACTAGTGTAACCGATTTAGCAGTAGATTTCTTAGCCTTCTAAATGGCAGACGTAATCTAATACTTCATCCGTTTCAATTTTAAACTTGCTGTTGCCCGGCACATAAAAAGACTGGCCTGCACGGAACAATTCGCTGGTTTCGCTGTCCGCGATTTTGACACGGCATTCACCCGAAATGATTTCCATACGTTCAGGGACGTGGGTTTCAAACGTTAAAGGCTGCTCGGTCGGTAAAATAACCCCTAAAGTTTTCTTCGTTCCATCTTCAAACTGTACTGTGTGGCTAATACACATGCCACCAAAGTAGACATTTGATTTTTTTACCACAGATACGTGATCAAACTGAGCTGAACTCATGCGTATTCTCCAGATAACGCTCTATCCTACATTCTGCGAGCTAGTTTAATTGTGCCGCTACAACTAATCAATCTATGTTTTTATCAAGAACCTCATCAGCTTAACTTCTCTTTCCACGTAGGCATGTTTAATTCTTAGATTGATTACATGACATTGCTCACAATTTAAAGTCAATCAATGAGACCATTCTTTCTCCATGAGGAACAAATTCAGCCTAATAGAGGCATCGTAGGTGCAACATGAATTTTCGATTTTTCAAATAAATATAGAAAAATCATGAACGTAAAAATAGTGGAAGCACAAAATATTATTCTTTTGCAAAAAAAGCACTGAAATCAGATTTTTCCTCTCACTTCAGCCTGTTGATCGCTTGAGCTCATCAGCAAACTTCTCTATCTTAGAACAAAACTTTCCGCAGTCCGGACGCGTTTATGCTGACCCATTTAACTCTGATCAATTTTGCCCTTGCTGAACATCTAGCTGTTGATATTGAACCAGGTTTTAACGTGCTCACCGGTGAGACAGGGGCCGGTAAATCCTTACTACTGGATGCACTTTCGGCCTGTTTAGGCGAACGCACTGATACCAACTACGTGCGCTATGGGTCGGATAAGGCTGATGTCACGGCAATTTTCAGCTATGAAACGGACAGTCCTGAAGCCCAGTGGTTGGCCACACATGAACTGGCTGATGAATCGGGAGAAATTCATTTACGTCGGGTCATTTTTGCCACAGGACGTAGCAAAGCCTGGATCAATGGTCGCCCCAGCAGTCTGGCCGAACTCAAGGAAATCGGCCGTCTGTTGGTACAACTGTATAGCCAGCATAGCCAACAACAGCTGCTTGAACCCCCTTATCCTAAACATTGGCTAGACCGTTACAGCAACTTTTATCAACCTGCACAAGACGTACGCGAGGCTTACAGCGGTTGGCAAAAACAGATTCGCCAGCATCAGGCAGCCCTAGATGCACAAGCCACCCGTAAACAGCGGATTGAAACCCTGGAAGTCCAGCTCGAAGAACTTGAAGAACTGATCCAGATCGATTATCCGGAGATCGAACAAGAGTTTGACCGGCTCAGCCATCATGAAAGCATCATGCAGGATTGTGCCTACAGCTTGAATATTCTGGATGAAGCGGAACCGAATATTACCCAAGAAATCGCCTCGATTCTGCGACGCCTCGAACAGCATAGCGGACGCAGTGAACAACTGGCGGAAATCTACACCTCCTTGCTGAATGCACAAAGTGAGATTGAGGATGCAACGGCAAACTTACGCCAGTTTATTGACCGGCAAAGTTTTGATCCGGAACGCATGGAACAGCTGAACGCACAGCTAGAAATGTTTCATCGTCTGGCGCGTAAATACCGCACACAGCCTGAATTGTTAAAACAACACTATGGCGAGTGGCAAACCGAACTGGAACAGCTGCATCAGCTCGAAGATCCCGAAACCTTGGCAGAGCAGGTTGCAGTCGCTTATCAGGACTTCATGACCAAGGCACAGCATCTGGATGAGATTCGTCGTGCTGCCGCAGTGCCTCTGGCCAAGCAATTGACTGAACAGGTCAAACAGCTCGCCTTACCTGAAGCTTATTTTGAATTTAAGTTTGAACCTCTTGAACAACCTTCTGCTGAAGGTCTCAGCTTTATCCAGCTTTTGTTTACCGCCAATAAGGGTATTCCTCCACAACCGCTGGCACGCGTCGCTTCTGGTGGGGAACTTTCCCGTATTGCCTTGGTGATGCAGGTGATGAATGCAGAAAAAACCGAAGCTGAGGTTTTGGTCTTTGATGAAATTGATGTCGGGATCAGTGGTGGCACGGCTGAAATTGTCGGACGTCTGTTGGCCGGCCTGGGACAGCATGTACAAATTCTTTGTATCACCCATCAGGCTCAGGTGGCGGCACAATCAGACCAGCATTTGCTGGTGAAAAAACTGCAGACCGATCCAGCGAGCAGCACGATTGTTGAACTGGATGAAACGCAAAAAATTCTGGAACTGGCCCGCATGACTGGTGGTATTGAAATCAATGAGACGACCTTACAACATGCCAAACAGCTGCGTCAGCTCAAATTCCAGCATGCTTAAATGCCAAAGCCACGTTAGAAATCCCTCAAGCTGAGGGATTTTTTTATCCATATCAAACTTCAACTGATCTGCATGACGTTCTGGTAAAGCCCCCTTAGAAATCTCACATTTTTTATACAGTCCGCCGCCAATCTCAGAATTTTGCTGAAAAATTACGTTCTATCCTGGCTGTTGTTGCGTGAACTCAAGTTGTCAGCCTTTGCTTTTTATGGGATAAGTAGAAATAGGGAATCTGCAGTTCAACGATTGAAATCAGGCATTTTACCGCCATTGATGACGGTTAAGACTGCAAAGAATACACGCTGATTTTAGGAGAACAGCTTAGGTGACAAAACAATATCTGATGCATCGTTGTCTGATTGCCCCACCCGACTTGGCCGATGAAAACTTTGCCAACACCGTGATTTATGTGGCCCGACATGATGCAGATGGTGCGCAAGGCATTATTATTAACCGGCCATCGGGCATCCAGATTAAAGAACTGTTGAATGATCTGGATATTGATGCCGACAATGTGCAACCGCATGAAGTGTTGCAAGGTGGGCCTTTACGTCCAGAAGCGGGCTTTGTCCTGCATACTGGTCAACCAACCTGGCATTCTTCCATTGCCGTAGGTGAGAATGTCTGTATCACCACCAGTAAAGATATTCTGGATGCGATTGCGCATAATGAAGGGGTTGGACGCTATCAGATCGCTTTAGGCTATGCCAGCTGGGGCAAACACCAACTGGAAGAAGAAATCGCACGCGGTGACTGGCTGATCTGTGATGCCGATATGGATCTGATTTTTAATTTACCGTACAGCGACCGTTGGGACGCCGCCTATAAAAAAATGGGCGTTGACCGTACCTGGCTGGCTTCAGAGATCGGTCATGCCTGATTTAACTGCACCACAACTGATCATGGCCTTTGACTTCGGCACACAAAAAATGGGGATGGCTGTGGGTCAGTCCACGATCCACAGTAGTAATCCCCTACCTCTGTTTGCGATGAAAGATGGCATTCCGAACTGGGACCATCTCTTAAAACTGGTCAAGGAATGGCAGCCCAATCTATTTCTGGTCGGTTTACCGTTAAATATGGATGACACTGAATCCGAGCTGTCTACCCGTGCACGCAAGTTCGCTCGCCGACTGCATCACCAGACCCATATTGAAACCCTGATGGTGGATGAACGGTTAACTACCCGTGAGGCGCGGGATGAACTGGAACACTATCAGGCTCAAGGTCGTGGAAAACGTCTGGCGGCTGACAGTCTGGCCGCTGCTCTGTTGATCGAGAGCTGGTATCGTGACCCGCAAGGCTTGCAGCCCTAACGTGAAGTGCTCATCCGCCCGTGCTCAGCATGGGCTTTTTTATGCCTGTAGTGCCGACAAAGTTTAAAACTGAAACTGGCGAAACGTGAGGTTGATACGAGGTTGCATGACCCGAGTCGACTTCATCAAGGCATGTTGCCAATATTTTTGGGTGACCCCTTTCATCAAAATCAATTGGCCATGCTGTAACTGGATTTCCACCTTTTCATGAGTATGCAGATGACGAAAAACAAATTTACGTGTCGCCCCGAGACTGAGCGAAGCAATGCTGGTAGTCGGAGCCAGCCCCATATCATCATCGCGATGCCAACCCATCCCTTGTGTACCATCCTGATATAAATTGGCCAGACAGGAATTAAACTGCTCAGCGGTTTCTCGTTCAATCTGCTCTTTAAGCTGCAATAAACGCGAATCCCAGGGCAAAGCCTGTCGTGTCACACCGGAATAGGCATAATTGCAGGCCTGATCCGCGTACCAGACCATTTGCCGTGCCGTCTGAATTTGGCAACCATAGAGTTTGACTTGATCAGGACGCCATGGCAGATGCTGTAAAAAATAATCAAGATAGGCACTCGCATCGGTACAGTTCAGCACGAGACCGTAATCCTGCACGTCCCCGTCATAAGGCAGAAGATTTTGCTGTGGCTGGGGTGCAAACAGATCCAGATGCATGGGGTCTTCTCCACATATCAATGAGAACAATCTACAAGGCATAAAAAAGCCTTTCAACAGAAAGGCCATTTCGCTCATCTTACGGTTGTTTTAAATAAGGCCAGGCGGCTTTCATATAAATAAACATCGACCACAGGGTTAAGACGACAGCGGTATAAAGCAATCCATAGGCCAACATCTCTAGCGGTGGCCAGTTCAGCAGGAATACACTAATCGCAATCATCTGAAAGGCGGTTTTATATTTGCCAACAGTTGACACAGCGACACTGGTACGTGCCCCCAACTCTGCCATCCATTCGCGCAACGCAGAAACAGTAATCTCGCGCGAGATAATCACAATCGCAGCAAAGGCCATGGAAATGGTCGGCTGCCATTGCACCAAGACAATCAGTGCAGCCGCCACCATCAGTTTATCTGCCACTGGATCCAGAAAACGGCCAAAGGCAGACGTCTGATTTAAGGTCCGTGCCAGATAACCATCAAACCAGTCCGTGACCGCTGCCAGCACAAAGATTGCGGTCAGCAAAATATGTCGAGTCATGCCACCCGTACTTCCACCAATCCCAATGGCAGGAGGCCAGTAGGCAATCAGTAAAAACACTGGAATCAGTGCAATACGTGCCAGCGTTAAAATGTTTGGAATATTCAGGATGCGACCTGTTGTCATAGACACCGCCAGTGTTGTCCCCGTGTTGCATCTCGCGACATGCAACCTGCAAAAATAGAGGATTTATCCCTCTTGAATAGGCGTCACTTTATACGAAATGCCAGAAAGTGTCGACTAGGCAACCCGATCTGATCCAGAGACTGTCTTGTTCACGGGTGGAGGTGAATGCCAATTTTATGCGAACGAATGCAAGATAAAGGTCAAAAGCCCGAAATAAGTCAGAGTTTCTCCGAAACAAGGGCAACCAATCTGTTCACAAAAAATGGCCTGCGAAGAATGTGATACTAAAAACATCTGGAAAGTTTCAACGGGTTGCTCTGATACAGGATCGCCAGGTTACTCATGCAGAATTTTATAAATGGTGCGTGCCATCATTGGACCGAGCCCCGGCACCACGGTCAGTTCTTTTTCTGACGCTTTGAGTACACCTTGAATCCCGCCAAAATGGGTCAGCAAATCACGACGGCGTTTCGGTCCCAATCCCGGAATAGCTTCCAGCACGGAGCCTGCACGGCGCTTATCCCGCTTGGCACGATGTTTAGTAATCGCAAAACGATGGGCTTCATCGCGCACCTGCTGAATCAGGTGGAGTGCCTTGCTGTCTTCTGGTAACTGGATTTTTGTGCCATCGGTAAAATGTAAAGTTTCCAGTCCAGGTTTACGCCCTTCCCCCTTAGACACGCCAACCATAAAGGCCTCAAGGCCAAGTTCTTGCATGACGTCCATCGCCATATGCAACTGGCCTTTACCGCCATCAATAAGGAGTAAATCTGGCAGCATATGCTTTTTGTAGCGCCGGGTTAAAGCTTGACGCATCGCGGCGTAGTCATCACCACCAGTAATGTCTTCAATAGCAAACTGGCGGTAATCCCGCTTACGTGCCCCACCTTGGTCAAAGACCACACAGGAGGCAATCGGGGCTTCACCCATGGTGTGGGAAATATCAAAACATTCGATGCGATCCACTGGACGACCAAGCGCTTGTTCCAGCTGATGGAAACGTTCATTCAGCTCAAAGTGATTTGATAACTGTCCTTTGATGGCATGCTGCACGTTCATCACGGCCAGCTCTTGCCATTCAGCACGGGTTTCACGCACTTTGTGCTTGATCTGAACTTTCTTGTCAAACTGTTGTTGAAAAGCGGCTTCCAGCTCCTGTCGATCCGGCAGTTCAACATTCACGATCAGTTCCACCGGGATTTCATCCGCCACCTGAAAATAGAAGTTGGCAATAAAATCACTCAACATTTGCCCCAGATCATCGCTCAGCATATCCGGAAAATAGCTCTTGCCTCCCAGCATCCGGCCATTACGCACATACATGATCTGCACACAGGTCACCCCCGCCGCATGGGCAATGGCCAGAATATCCGCTTCGCCTTTGATTTTGTATACGGCCTGTTGGGCCTGTACTTCACGTAACAGTCCTAAACGGTCGCGATAAAAAACGGCTTTTTCAAATTCCAGCTGTTCCGCGGCAGCCTCCATTTTGCTGATCAGTTCCTGATTCAACTCGCGGGTATCCCCCTGCAAAAAGCGGATCGAGTTTTTCACATCTTCCTGATAAGCCTCAGGGCTGATCAACCCCACACAGGGCGCGGAGCAACGTTTGATCTGATACTGCAAGCAGGGACGTTTACGTTGAGCAAAATAGCTGTTTTCACACTGGCGCACATTGAACAGTTTTTGCAGGACCAACAGGGTATCCCGTGCACTATAGGCACTTGGGTAAGGACCAAAAAACTTGCCCACCGCATGTTTGCCCTTGCCACGACCACTGGCAATCCGCGGATAAGGCTGGTCGCTGGACACAAAAATATAGACGTAGGATTTGTCATCCCGTAGCAGGATATTATACGGTGGACGGTGCAGTTTGATCAGGTTCTGCTCAAGCAGCAACGCTTCGGTCTCACTACGGACCACCAGTGTTTCAATATCATAAATCCGTGCCACCAAGGCTTGGGTTTTCGGATGTTCAATGGTTTTGACGAAGTAACTGGAGACACGGTTTTTCAGATTTTTGGCCTTGCCCACATACAGCAGCTCTCCATCCTTGCCCAGCATTTTATATACGCCAGGCAATTGGGTCATATGCGCCAAAATCTTTTCAATATGTTCACGTGCGTTTTCGTTCACATCCAGCCTATTTCTATCATCACATTTTGCTCTGTAACATGATGTGCTGCTTCACTTCTATTTTTCAAGTTGGTTCTCTATAAAACTCACCCCACATTAGATCAGATTAGTTAACCAGTAATGGAATGCAAACCGGACTTTTTAACGCTCCTCGCGCACAACAATGCTATAGCCCGGAACAATCATCTGATTGCTAAAGTCTATAAGTTGTTTCGGTCAATTTTGTTATGCTCTGCGCAACAGCCGGATGAAGAAGTAACCGCATGTCGACCCAATCCCCAAACCCGTCTTTTGCTCAGCCTTTCATGCCAAATACCACAGCATCCGCCAAGGATAAAATGATCGGTAAACCGCGTTTTCATTTTGAGCCACAGCAGGTGATGCAGCGCTTACGGGCACGGATTATCGGACAAGATACGGCACTGGGTGAAATCGAAAAAATGCTGCAGGTAGTGAAAGCGGATTTCTCCAATCCGGAACGTCCTTTGTCTGTGACCCTGATGCTTGGCCCCACCGGCGTAGGCAAAACCGAAACTGTGCGTCTAATCAGTGAAGCCATTTATGGCCGTAGTGATGCATTTTGCCGGATCGACATGAACACGCTAGCACAGGAACATTATGCGGCGGCACTGACCGGTGCCCCTCCCGGCTACGTGGGCTCCAAAGAAGGCAACACGCTGTTTGATGAAGTGGCCATTCAAGGCTCGCATACCCGCCCAGGTATCGTGTTATTTGATGAACTGGAAAAAGCCAGTACCGAAGTCATTCGCAGTTTACTGAATGTGCTTGATACCGGAAAACTGACCTTGTCCGCGGGTACCAAAACCATCGATTTCCGCAACTGCATGATTTTCATGACCAGTAATGTTGGTGCACGTGCGGCACAGGAATATCTGAACAAACTCAGTTATCTCCCAGAAAAGGCACAAAGTCTGTTATTAAAACGCCTGCCCGCACAGCGTTTGATTGAAAAAGTGTTACACCGCCAGTTTGATCCAGAATTTTTAAACCGCATTGACCGCACCTTGCATTATCTTCCGGTTCAGGAAAATGCCCTGCCGCGTCTGGTTGAGATCGAAATGGAAAAACTCAATCAGCGCCTGCAACACCAGAAACGCCGGGTTCAGCTCAGCACAGCGGCCCAAGCCCATTTTTACCAAGGCCATGACATCCGTTTTGGTGCCCGACATCTGGCGCGTAAAATGCGTACCGAACTAGAACCGGTACTTGCGGCGTATTTTCTGCAATATCCTGAACAACTTGAGGTGCAGATCGATTGCCAGCAAGGACAATTACACGTGATCGCGACAGCTCCCCTCACCACATAACAGCATCGGTTGGGGAACTGCATGGATGAAGCGTTAAGGTGCCACAGCGTTACAGGCAGCCAATGCTTTTGAACCCTGTTTCCATTGCTGTCCGGTTGAATTACGGTAACTCTGAATCTTGCCAATTTTGCGAGTGAGATCCTGACAGGCTTCTAGTGACAACCCCGCTCCCCAAGGACCAGTCATCGCACATTCACGGCCATTACAATTCCAGACCACCTGCACGCCACCCGGGATTTGCGTAATAACCTGCCCCTGATGTTTGCTTTGTGCATACCAGGTATTCATTCCGATTGCAGGGGCGGCACGAGATAGCTGATTACATTGCGCCAATTCCGCCGAACCCGCTGCCCAGGCCTGACCTGCTGAATTACGGTAACTCTGAATCGGCCCGACTTTTGCCACCAGCTGTTGGCAAGATTCCATGGATAGCCCAGCCCCCCAAGGGCCGGACATTTCACAACGTTGCCCGTCACACTGCCATTGCACAACTGCACCACCAGAAATACCAGCATTCACCCGTCCCACATAAGGACTTTCAGCAGTCCACGTTGTCGCATGGGTCAAGCCCACGAACGCCAGAAGTCCAACCCCAAATAATCCTTGTTTGATGCGCATGTTAAACCCGCTTTCTATTGTATAGATGATTTTTGCATCATATTGGAGTTCATCAGGTTTTGGCTAGATTTTTGTAAAATCAGTCACATGCTTGGCCATAAAAAAACGCTCCATGCGGAGCGTTTTGATCGAAGATCTAAAACACATAAGGCCGAATAAAGATCAGGAAGAAAATTCCCAGCATCAGCACCCATTTCAGAATGTAATACAAAGTCCGGTTGGACTTTTTCAGCGCCTTGGCTTTAATACGGATTTGGTAAACATAACCAAACAGTTTGTTGAGGCCACCCGTCTGATCCCCTGCTTCATTCGGTGAACTGGCTGCCGTCATCACCTTACGTCCAAACCAGTGATTAAAACCTTCCATCAGTTTGGATTTAAGCGGACGTTCCACATCAGCGAAAAAGATAATCCGGTTCTGGTCAGTTTTGTTTTCGGCATAGTGGATATAAGTTTCATCAAACACCACGCTTTCGCCATCACGCCAGGAATAACGCTGACCATCCACATCAATAAAACAACGGTCATCATTTGGCGTCATCAAGCCCAAGTGATAGCGTAAAGAACCTGCATACGGATCACGGTGACGCACCAGACGGCTATCAGGTGCAAGTTCGGTAAACATCGCCGCCTTAATCGAAGGCAAGGTTTTCAGCAAGGCCGTGGTTTTCGGACACAACTCTGCGGCAGAAGGATGTGCCGAGTCATACCATTTCAGATAAAAACGTTTCCAGCCAGTTTTAAAGAACGAGTTAAACCCTAAATCATCATAAGTGCTGGATGCCTTGATGCCGCCTTGAGCATACAGCGCCTTGGCTTCATCACGGATCATTTCCCAGTTCTCATCCAGCACCTTCAGATCTTTAAAATACTGGGTGTCGATATAAGGCTGGTTCGGCACCTTGGAAAACAGGTACATCAGGAAATTAATCGGGGCGAGCAGCGTTGAATGGTCAAAAAACTGACGATAAAACGAGTGACGCACTTTACCGCGATGCTGAATATACAGGGCGGAAATCACGAAAATCGCGAGGATGATCCATTTAATCATATGACCACTCACTAACAGGACACAGCGTTAAGCGACTTAAAAAAGCCGGTCTTAAAGCAAGAAAACATTGAAAATTGTACGGATTCTAGCAAAAAAACAGCAACACGCCATCCACAATCCTGCAACGCTGCCGTGTCCTTTTTGGCACAATCCAATGGTGGTTTAATCACTTGGATTGACTATTTTGACCGAAAATTTGTAAAGCTAATGCCAGAAATCCGTAAACATTTCATCCCTGAACCATTCCTCCCGGGTTAAAAAATCCCATAAAAACAGAACGATTTCTCAGCGTCATCAGACTTGCCTAAAAAATCTGATCAACTACGCAAGCATAGCCACAAAAAATTAGTGACCCTAGCGTCACGGCTTGATACAACTTGTGATATTTATTTTTCGGACAGTTATCGTAAGATTGAGCGAACCTCGAGGTGTGCAGGACAGGTACACCCGCTTTATGACATCAACAAAATAGTCCTCCAAAATAAAGGAGATCAGGGCATGATCCACGCTGGCAATGCCATTACCGTCCAGATGCTTGCGGACGGAATTGCAGAATTCCGCTTTGACTTACAAGGTGAGTCGGTTAACAAGTTCAACCGTGCAACGATTGAAGATTTTCAGGCCGCAATTGATGCCGTGAAAGCACATCCAGAAATTCAGGGTCTGATCGTGACTTCGGCCAAATCCACATTTATTGTCGGTGCGGACATTACCGAATTTGATGAAAACTTCGCTCGTGGTGAACAGGGCATCGTCGACTGGTTATTGCCAAGTCATGATGTGTTTAGCGGATTTGAAGATCTCGATGTTCCGAAAGTTGCCGCAATCAATGGCATTGCCTTCGGCGGTGGTTTTGAGATGTGTCTGGTGTGTGACTACCGTGTGATGGCGGAGCAGGCACAAGTCGGTCTGCCTGAAATCAAACTGGGCCTGATTCCAGGCTTTGGTGGAACCATCCGTTTGAGCCGTGTCATCGGGATTGATAATGCCATTGAATGGATGACACTGGCCGCACCGAAAAAAGCACAAGCCGCCCTGAAAGATGGTGCCGTAGATGCGGTCGTAGCAGCCGACCAGCTCCAGGCTGCGGCATTAGATTTGGTCAAACAGGCAATTGCGGGGCGTCTGGACTGGCGTACCAAACGTCAGGAAAAAATTGACCCGGTCAAACTCAGCGCACTGGAACAAATGATGGCATTTAACAGTGCACGCGGTGTGGTATTTGCCAAAGCCAATCCGGCACAGTATCCAGCACCGAAAATTTTGCTGGATTCACTCGAAGCTTCTGCCAGCCTGCCGCGTGATGAAGCCGTTAAAATCGAGGCACAAAACTTTGCCAAAGTCGCAGTCACACCACAGGCTGAGGCTCTGATTGGTCTGTTCCTGAACGACCAGATCGTGAAAAAGACCGCGAAAAAATATGAAAAAGGCGCACATCCGGTCAATCAGGCGGCTGTACTGGGTGCCGGCATTATGGGTGGTGGGATTGCCTATCAATCCGCAGTGAAAGGCACGCCAATCATCATGAAAGACATTGGCAACCCACAGCTTGCACTGGGCATGTCAGAAGCCAACAAGTTACTGACCAAACAGGTGGAACGTCAGAAACTCACACCAGCCAAAATGGGCGAAACTCTGGCACGCATCCGTCCAAGCTTGAGCTATGACGAGTTTAAAGAAGTCGATATCGTAATCGAAGCAGTCACGGAAAATCCAAAAATCAAGGAAGCCGTGCTTCGTGATACTGAAAGCAAGGTTCGTGACAATACCATTATTGCATCCAATACCTCGACCATCTCTATTACTCGCTTGGCTAAAGCGCTGCAGCGTCCGGAAAACTTTGTCGGCATGCACTTCTTTAACCCTGTGCATATGATGCCCTTAGTGGAAGTGATCCGCGGTGAAAAAACCTCGGATGAAGCAATCGCGACTACAGTGGTCTTGGCACAAAAAATGGGGAAAACCCCAATCGTAGTCAATGACTGTCCGGGCTTCCTGGTCAACCGCGTACTGTTCCCGTATTTTGGTGCTTTCGACTTACTCCTGAAAGACGGCGCAGATTTCCAGCAAATCGACAAGGTCATGGAGAAATTTGGCTGGCCGATGGGTCCTGCCTATCTGATGGATGTGGTCGGGATCGATACTGGCGTACATGGTGCCGAAGTCATGGCCGAAGGTTTCCCGGATCGCATGAAACCGAATTTCAAAGGCTCCATTGAAACCCTCTACGAAGCACAACGTTTGGGCCAGAAAAATGATGTCGGTTTCTATCACTATGAACTGGACAAAAAAGGTAAAAAAGCCAAAAAAGTTGACCCAAGCACCTACGACATTATTGCACCCGTCGTGACCGGTGAAAAACGTGAGTTCGATCCGCAGGACATTATTGATCGCATGATGCTGGCGTTATGTAACGAAACCGTACGCTGTCTGGAAGACAAGATTGTCGCGACTGCGGCCGAAGCCGATATGGCCATGATCATGGGGATTGGCTTCCCAGCCTTCCGTGGTGGTCCATGCCGTTATATCGACCAGACCGGTTTGGCTGAATATGTCGCGCTGTGCAACAAGTACGCCTATCTGGGCAAAGCCTATGAAGCACCGCAAATGCTGCGTGACATGGCTGAAAATAATCAGAAATTCTACGGTTAAGGAGCAACGTGAATGACTACTTTAAATCCACGTGACGTTGTGATTGTAGATGGCGTACGTACTGCAATGGGCAAATCGAAAAACGGCATGTTCCGTCATGTCCGTGCTGACAGCATGTCCGCCGAATTGATCCGTGCGCTGGTTGCACGTAACCAGTTTGATGTGAATGAAATTGAAGACGTGATCTGGGGTTGTGTCAACCAGACCCTCGAACAAGGCTGGAATATTGCACGCACCGCCAGCCTACTCGCCGACTTACCAAAAACCGTGGCTGGTCAAACGGTCAACCGTTTATGTGGTTCGTCGATGCAAGCGATTCATACCGCAGCAGGACAGATTGCAACCAACCAGGGTGACATCTTCATTATTGGGGG
This sequence comes from Acinetobacter minutum, assembly GCF_035916735.1. Classification (NCBI taxonomy): domain Bacteria; kingdom Pseudomonadati; phylum Pseudomonadota; class Gammaproteobacteria; order Moraxellales; family Moraxellaceae; genus Acinetobacter; species Acinetobacter minutum. Next base: position 24,649 of record NZ_JAQIHG010000008.1, on the reverse strand, counting down.
TGTTGAACACATGGGGCATGTCAGCATGATGCATGGCGTGGACATTAACCCGGAAGCCTCCAAGCATTATGCCAAAGCCTCCAACATGATGGGCTTGACTGCGGAAATGCTCGGCCGAATGAATGGGATTAGCCGTGCAGAACAGGATGCTTTTGGTGTGGAATCACACCGCCGTGCCTGGGCAGCGACTCAAAGCGGTGCTTTCAAAAATGAAATCGTCGGTATTGAGGGCCACGATACCAACGGTTTTAAAATCCTCTGTGACATTGATGAAGTCATCCGTGCCGATGCCAACCTAGAAGCCTTTCAAGCACTCAAACCTGCCTTTGACCCAAAAGGAGGTTCTATCACGGCGGCAACCTCTTCCGCACTTTCCGATGGTGCCTCAGCCATGCTGTTAATGTCTGCTGAACGTGCACAAGCCCTCGGCTTAAAACCACGTGCGGTGATCCGTTCTATGGCCGTGGCAGGCTGTGATGCTGCAATCATGGGCTATGGTCCGGTTCCAGCCACACAAAAGGCCTTAAAACGTGCGGGTTTGAGCATCAGTGATATTCAAACGGTCGAGCTTAATGAAGCCTTCGCTGCTCAAGGTTTGTCTGTTCTAAAAGGTCTGGGACTGTATGATAAACAGGACATCGTTAACCTGCATGGCGGCGCCATTGCCTTAGGTCATCCACTCGGCTGTTCAGGCGCACGTATCACCACCACCCTGCTGAATGTGATGGAACAACAAGACACCCAAATCGGTCTGGCTACCATGTGTATTGGTCTAGGTCAGGGGATCGCCACCATTATCGAGCGTGTTTAACTGATCTAAGAAATAAAAAGAATCCCCGTCCAGTGCGGGGATTCTTTTATCGGTCATCAAGCTGAAAAAAGTCTCGATGACATCCAGCGACCGATCAAGCGTCCAAAGCCAACTTACCTTTCTAATGCCATAATTCTTGTATCAGCCAGGCCATATACTTTTCCTGATCCATAAAATCTGGTGCCTTGCCAGTCTGTAAGCAGTATTGGCGCTGATGGAACTCTATGACGATCTGTTCAGTTTGATGCTGATCTTCGATCAGATGAAAATATTGATGAAAGAAAAATCGATTTTTGCCCCAGTTATTTAACCGTTCCAGTTTAGGATAATGCTGATTTTCCAGATACTGAGCATATTTCTGTTGAAGCTCATCAAAGACTTGGATGGTGTTCATATCAAATCCTGCCGATCAGATGGGTGATCTATGTCCACGGTCTTAAGCCTAGAATAGAAGATTGAATGCTCTGTGACATCTGCCTAAAAATGCTGGATTTTCCGATAGATGGTGATCTTATAGCTTCTGCTCAACTGCCTGAATATTCTGTTTTTTAATTCGCTCCATTTGTGCATTTAAGCTCAGTACATCTTTGTAGAGAGCATTAAACTGTTTGACCGCCTGCGCATTTTCAAACATAAAGGTTTTGTTTTTACGTACCCATTTATCACGTTTAAGGATGTCAAACATCGCATCTGCTTTCGTTAGAACCTGTAATTCCAGCGCAAACAAAGCATAGGTCTGGTCACTTTCATGGCTCTCTCGCAGGCTTTGCGCCAACTGCTTACGAAAACGTGCCTTGATGGGCAAGGCTTTCGCCTGTTCTAGTGCCTGTTGTTCTCGGAGCTGGCTCTGCTGTTGATAGCGTTCAGTAATCGCATGTACCTGTTTGAGCATCTGTTCCGTTTCACGGAAATTGTGCTGACGATCCTGATCAAGACGCTCGATCTGTAAAAAACGTGGCCACTGTGCTGCCTCCAATGCACGTAAATAAGCATTGCGGGCCTCAGCATTCTGTATCATCTGCGTTAAGACAAAATTGGCAATAATCTGATAGTCATCCTGCAAGCGTTGATCTTGAATGGGCACATGAATTGGCTTGGACCAATCTTGGGCTTGCTGGTAAATGAGGGTCATCTTTTCCTGCATCACCGCTTGATAGACCTGCAATTCGGCTGCCTCACGTTGCTGCAACTGGTATTGATAGAAAAGCAAACCAAATACCAAAACAACCGATAAACCTAAAATCAGAAAGATACGGCGCATTGCTCTCTCCAGATCTCTGCTTTTTGAATATCTTAGACCATCACTCTTATAGCTGTGGCTGAATTTTACTTAAATCCGATAAATGCCTCCTTCCTCGTCACTCCCTTACATTTGAATTCAGCACAACAATTTAATTGCGGCTCTCCTCTTTTAAAGCACGACCGATCCCCCTATCATTTTGTTTCAAGTAATCATCGAGAATTCCCATGCGTGTAGATATCTGGTCTGATGTGGTCTGTCCGTTCTGTTATATCGGCAAGAAACGTCTTGAAAAAGCGGCACAACAAGCCGGCATCGAACTTGAAATCCACTGGCACAGTTATGAACTTGATCCAGATGCACCAGAAAAACATGCGATCAGCAATACTGAACGACTGGCAGAGAAATATGGCCGCAGCCTGAGTGACATGCAGGAGATGCAGCAGCGCATTGCAGAGATGGCTGCCGAAGAAGGCATTGAATTTAACTGGCAACAAGCCAACTCGGGAAATACCTTTAATGCCCACCGCATTATTCACTTAGCACAGAGCAAAGGGCTAGGCCATCAGGCACAAGAGGCTTTTTTCTATAGCTATATGACCCAAGGCTTACCGATTGGGGAGCGTGAAACGGTTGAAGATGTGGCAGCGCGAATTGGTCTCGATGCCGCTGAAGTCGAATATGTGCTGGATACCGATCTGTTTGCCGATTTTGTGCGTCATGATGAACAAATTGCCAAAGAACAACTTAAGGTCAATGGCGTTCCATTCTTCGTTTTTGACCAGCGCGTTGCCCTATCAGGCGCTCAGCCGTTAGAAGTTTTCACCGAAGTACTCAGCAAGGTTCAACATGATCTGGAACATGCTGCGGTCAGCACAGAGGGGGCTGCACAATGTGAAACTGATAACTGTGAACTGCCTGAGATATAAACTATTTCGAGTGGCATAAAGCGATTAGGCATAAAAAAATCCCCATCTGAGATGGGGGTTTTTTGGCGTTAAGAAAGCTTATTCAACGACAAAAGTTACTTTTAAATTCACTCGGTATTCAACGATAGCATTGTCTTTAATCACGATATTCTGCTCATTAATCCAAGCGCCTTGAACGTTTTGTACCGTTTCAGTCACCTTGGCAATACCACTCTGAATCGCATCTTCAAAACTACGGTTACTGGTCGCTGTTATTTCCAAAACTTTTGCAATCGACATAAGTTTACCCTCAGATGATTTTATTGTTTTTCTAAGTTAACGCCACTTTTAAGGAAAAACCTGAAAATTAAATAACGCTCACCAGAGTCATACACAACCCTGCTTATTCCTTGCAAACAGCAATATCTTCAATTTATACCTATACTGGCCCGACAGACCATTAATTAAAAATATTTATATATTTAAATAACTTAAAAAATGAAAAATCTAGCGTGTGATTTAATCATGCTGAAATAAAACTACAGAAAGCGGCGAAAAGTTACTAAAAATCTGCCCAGAATTACAGCCTCACTACATCCAGCAGAATAAATCCCTTTAGCATAATGAAATTGTTTTTTTTGACAGAGAGAGAATCCTTATGTCTACACTTGACCATCAAACACCCCAGCAGGATACAACTGAAGTCAGTAATGAAAATGCCGAAAACACCTTGGCTGCAACAGATATGACAAAGCAAAGCATGAAACAACAGGCGCTCAGTACACTCAATGCCTTACCGATCTCACCAACCATGACCGGTGTACTGGTCGGTGCGGTAGCAGGGCGTATTCTCCCTGTATTCGGTACATTTAGCGGTGCACTGTTGGGCGGGATTGCAGGTAACTGGTATCAACGTAAATGTAAATCCACACATTCATCCTACAGTCACTAATCCCTGACCTGTGTTGCTGGAAATTATTTTCTAACAGCACAGGACAGCATTCCTCAAAACGATGAGTCCTCACCTGACCTGTGTTACATAATTGTAAAGATTGCTTAATCACCCATCATTCAACAGAAAACGGCGTATTTTTACACAGTTTTTCAATCAGCACAGGTCTACACTTGATTTCAGCTGAGGCCTATTTAATTTTTCTTCAGCTTCATTTAATAAGAAACGGTAAAAGATCATGACAGTAGTGAAAAGTGTTTTATCTGTGGCAGTCCTTGCAAGTTCTGGTTATGCGCTGGCTGAACCTGGAAAAACACATCAACATAAAATGACAGCCTCGACCATGCAAAATATGATGCAAGCGCCTGCTCATGCAGAAGCAGCACAATTGGAAGCGAGCCAAAAAGCGCAAATGGCCAAACAGCACGGTCAAGAGCGAGCTCAACTGGCTCATGAAAATGCGGAAATGAAAAAACAGGCTGCTGAGTTGAAAGTGGAAACTGCACAACAACAAGTCCCTCAAGTACCCGCGCAGCTTAGCGTAGCCAAAGAAAAATTAGCGGCCTCGACAGCACCCGCTCAACAGGAGGCTGTAACCATCGAGAATAAGATTGAGCACACTCCTGCTCAAGCCAAAACTGAATTACAACCACAAGCGTCTCAAGCAGAAGTTAAAAAAGAGAAAAAAGGCTGGTTTAACTGGTTCAAAAAATCAGCTTAACTCAATCGCCTTGGAAAGGCCTCAGATCGGTGAGGTCTTTCCACAATACCGTTTAAGATCATTCCTTCCTTTCACATTCCGAATGCACCTATTGGCACACTAAGACTCTGATCTTTAATACCATTGTAAAAACATCGCAGTAAAGAAGATCAGTTCACTGATTACGATAAGATCAAATAGGGAATTTTCTTTCCTTTCATTTCACTTTGTACTTGACCCTATAAACTTGTTTCCCATAGAAATGCAGAAAAATCCAAATCTGCTGATATTTTTTAGGGAACTTATCCATTACAAAACTCTATACCAAGCGATCAAATTCACATATCTTGTATCTAGTAAATAGAGAATTCATCTTCATTTTAAAAACTGTTTTAAATTCAAACGAGATGATACTTTATGCCAATCACCTTACTCAAAAAACCAAAACCATCTCACAAAATAACCATAAAATAACGATCAATCCACGATAGCATTCAACCTTTTATCAACCTCTTCCTCAGTTAAATGACGACTCTTGCCCATGCAAATCGAGGCTAAAACCTTATAATCAATAAACGCACAAAATAAGTCACATGAAGGTTTTAGCAGCATGCAACAACTTCAGGCGATTATCCAAGGTCAGCTGCCTCCTCTACAGGCCGATCTCGAACATTTAATAACGCTCGCAGAGCAGCATCCACAGCCTGCTTCAAGTGAATTTAAATTACTAGAGATGGTTCTTAATATTGTATTGGCCAGTTATCTAGAACAAGCACTTGAGTATGTATAAGAGAAATGCATGAGCCTGATTGAAAAAGCCAAACTTATTCAGGAAGTTCAACAACTCACCCAGATTTTGCAACAGCCCTCATTGACGTTATTTGAGCGGGCTAAGGTAACACAGCGCCTAAAAAATATTTTTCAATCCTGTGATCCTTGCATTTTCCAGAAACAGCAACAGGCCCTGAAAGAGCGCTTATCTCCAGATCAGGCTTTGCAGGAGTATCTCCTCAATAGCCATTTTCAACTCAGTTTTTGTGGCCGTTTCAATACCCCCGATGAATTACAACAACAACTGAAAACTGCCAGTGCTCCACGTTGGGGGCTGAGTTATCATAAAAAATCCGGTTGGCTCATCGCATTCGCTCATCCAGAAAGTGAACAGACCCGATCTTTTAGCGCATCGAGTTTGGCAGAATGCTTCAAATGGCTGGAGCAAAATGTACAAGATGGTCTGATACTACCCGATGAACAACTCACCCCCATCGTTCCTGTTCTGGAAATTAACGAGCCATCCACCGCATTCCCAACAATTTCCGCCTCACTGAGCCAGACTGCTGAACAAGCATTCGCTTTACCCACCGAAATTAATACAGCATCCACACCTATACAACGTGAACCGACTCCCCCTACTGTAACGCCTATACTCAGCAAGCCTAAAACTGTGCCAAAGCGTTTATTGCTTGATGGCTTACACGTTCAGGTCCAGCAGTTAAAATTAGGAACTCAAACATCCGAACAGTTGTATCAATTAGACTGCCAACCTACTGATTGTTCAGCTTTCTTACGCCTCTACAGCTGCCACTATGAAAGTGAACAACTGACACAGAATCCAATATATGTCGGAGAACAAATCAATAAAAAAGGACAATTTGTTGCTTATCTCGTTCTACTGGGTGCACAAAGCCAAGTGCAAGCCTTACGTTTACTGAACCAGCTCAGTCACCATCAACGCCATGAACTAATCTCCTGCAAAACGCTCGATTGGTCAGGAATTCGCCATTCATTAAATAATATCGATGCTGTATTTGAGCAATATAGTTCAGAAGATAAATTTTTATGGCAACGTGAACAGTATCAAGGCTATGTTCCTGTCACCGCATTACACACCCATAAATTTATTGCCTTTGATGAAATGCCAGCGAGTGCAGAAACCCCATTAATCCTCCTCAAAGAGCGACAAAAGATTCGAGTGGTACATGGTCTGTCACGTTTGCAGTCTTTCCCTGAACAAATCTTTGTACCGTATCTCATGTTAGATCGTCAGTCCGGAATTTCTTGGCAACTGATCCAACAGGCCTTACAGGAGTTGTCAACGCCCGTTCAAGCTGAAGTCTTGTTCAACAGTATCATGCAGCGTTCAAAGGGTACAAATCAGATAAAAAGTGCTTAAATTTGTTGTTAGCTCTTGATTTCAGGGAAGGAATCAACAACAGTTATAGACAACAAGACAGATAATAAAGATTACAGCATGATGAAAAAAACATTACGATTTGTGCCTCAGGGAATTTTATGCACATTACTTGGCGTATTGAGTCCGGTTGCCTTGGCTGAACAGGTACTCAGCTACGCCAGCCCTTCCCCTGTACCAGCGAATACCGATACAAACCTAGAACCGCACCATCAGAGCAACCATTTGCTCGACCGTATTCCACGCTGGATTGATGCCACGCCAACCATTCTGCCACCCGAGTCAGCCCAGAATATTGTGCCACCAACAATAGAAACAGAAAATCAAACCTGGTTTGACCAAAAACAACAAGGCATCCGGCACTGGGCAGATGACACAGCACATAAAATTGATGGCTGGTTTGGAGAATCTGACCCCAACAAACCTGGGACAGCGAGCTTAAGGGTAATTCTGGATAACCGCTGGAATAAATATGATGACTACGAAATCAAGCCAAGGATCCGCGGCAAAATCAAATTACCGACCCTAGAGCGCCAGCTTAGTCTGGTCTTTGGTGATGACTCTCTCGACAACGAACTGAGCAATAACGTTGCGATTACCAATGAAAATCGTAGCAAAGAAACGGATAAAGTCATTGATGAGAAACGCAGCCGCGAAGAAAACAGTTCCTTTGCATTGCGCTGGTCTGAATTTTCCTCGCGTTTACCTTTCCAAACCGAACTCGACTTGGGTTTACGCTCCGGCGATGATCTCTACGTACGAGCCAAAGCCTCGAAAGAGTGGCCATTACGCAATGATTTCACATTTTATGCTGAACAAATTTACCGGTACGGCATCGACAGTGAAAATTACCTGAGAACCAACCTGCAACTGGTTCATGCTCATCCAAACCAGGCAATTCTCGCCAACCAGTTTGATCTGACTTATGCAGATGAACAAGAGGACGATCTGACATGGGACAACCGTACTTTCCGTCAACACCAGTTTTTTGCAGGTAACCGTTTTAACTATGGGCTGTATACCGGTGGTTTTTATAATAACAGTGATTTGCGCCTGAACAGTTGGGGGCCATTTGTCTCCTGGCGGCAGCCTTTGTGGCGTGAATGGTTCTATGTCCAAGGGGATCTTAACTATTTCAATGATCATCGGGAAGACCGCGATCATTACTTAAGTGCCCTGCTACGCCTTGAAGCTCTATTTTAAATAGTCATAAAAAAACCCTGAATATTCAGGGTTTTTTATTCTCGGAAAATTATTTTAACAATAGGCTATTAATACGTTTCACATAAGCAGCAGGATCTTCTGGTAGCCCCCCTTCAGCAATCACCGCCTGATCAAAAATCACATTGGCCAAGTCATCAAACTGCTCCGAGCCTTCCAGTTTTTTCACCAATGGATGCTCTGGGTTAATTTCCAGAATTGGTTTACTTTCCGGCACAGCTTGGCCCGCTTGCTTTAACATACGGATTAATTGTGGGGACAACTCACCCTCTCCTGTCACTAGACAGGCAGGCGAATCAACCAGACGCGTCGTAACACGAACTTGTTGAGTTTTGTCTTTTAACGCGCTACTCAATTGTTCAACGACGGGCTTGAATTGTTCAGCAGCTTGCTCAAGGGCTTTTTTCTCTTCGGCATCTTGCAGATCACCCAAATCTACAGCACCTTTAGAAACGTTCTGTAACGGTGTACCATCAAATTCATGCACGAAATTCATCGCCCACTCATCCACACGGTCTGCCATTAACAGGACTTCAATCCCTTTTTTCTTGAAGAGTTCAAGCTGCGGAGAATTTTTCGCTGCCGCCAGACTTTCAGCTGTCACATAATAAATCGCCTTTTGTCCTTCTTTCATGCGAGCCTTATACTCGGCAAAAGAAGTAGCTACATCGTCATGGGTTGAAGTCGCGAAACGTAACAGCTTCAATATACGCTCACGGTTGGCAAAGTCTTCGCCCAAGCCTTCTTTCAGAACGGCACCGAACTCCTGATAGAACTGCTTGAATTTTTCCTGCTCTTTTTCATCTTCCGATTTTGCCAATCCATCCAACAAATTCAGAATACGACGTGTGTTGCCTTCACGGATGGTTTTCACATCACGGCTTTCCTGCAATAACTCACGGCTCACGTTGAGCGGAAGGTCTGCACTATCCACCACACCCTGAACGAAACGCAAATAATTCGGAATCAAATTATCCGCATCATCCATAATGAACACGCGTTTTACATATAACTTGATACCAGCTTTCGCTTCACGGGTAAAAATGTCATGCGGAGCTTTGGCTGGAATATAAAGTAGCTGGGTATACTCGGTACTGCCTTCTACACGATTATGTGTCCAAGCCAATGGCGCTTCAAAGGCATGGCTGAGATTTTTATAGAATTCAGTATATTGGTCTTCACTAATCTCGTTTTTATTGCGTGTCCATAAAGCACTCGCGGAGTTAATGGTTTCCCATTCATCCGTCTTAACCATCTGGCCGCCTTTTGACTCTTCACCCTCAGCGGCTTCGTCTTCCTGCCAGACTTCTTTTTGCATCTGGATTGGCAAGCTAATGTGGTCAGAATATTTATTAATAATCTGTTTAACTTTCCACGATTCGAGATAATCAAGCGCATCTTCACGCAAATGTAGGATAATGTCCGTACCACGAGAAGCTTTCTGAATTTTTTCAACCTCAAATGCGCCCGTTCCACCGCTAATCCAGCGTACAGCTTCATCGGTTGCTAAACCGGCGCGACGGGATTCAACGGTAATTTTATCTGCCACAATAAAGCCAGAATAAAACCCTACCCCGAATTGACCGATCAGTTGGGCATCGGATTTTTGATCACCAGTCAATTTGGACATAAAGTCTTTAGTTCCTGATTTGGCGATCGTTCCTAAATTATCAATGGCTTCTTGTTGACTCAAACCAATCCCGTTATCAGAAATGGTCAATGTTTTTTGTTCTTTATCCAGCGAGATGCGCACATGCAAATCTGCATCATTTTCATAATATTCTGGATGGTTAATGCCTTCAAAGCGCAATTTATCACAGGCATCCGAAGCATTCGATACCAGCTCACGCAAGAAAATTTCAGGATTAGAATAAAGAGAATGGGTCACCAAATGTAGAAGCTGAGCCACTTCCGCTTGGAAGTTATAATGTTGTGTATTGCTCTGCCCACTCATAGATCACTCCTTAACATTCACAGGTCGTATTTATTCGATGCCTTATGAAATGGAGGAGCTGTTAAATTTTTCAATCCTAAAAAATAAATTTTTTATTTTTGTTTTTACTTTCATTGCCCATCAAAATGGGCCCTGCTGATAAATACGATTCATATGAAGTTCTAAAGCTTGCTGACGTAACAAATATTGACGTTGCAAACAGCGAAATGAACCCTGACATTGATTACGCAAATGCAGCCACTTCACTTGTTCTTCCTGAATAATGTTACGGTTTCCCATGGGAACCAGACGGATCAGAATTTGATAAGTGGTTGCCATTTTCACATCTGCATCATTCAAGCTACGGTTTGCACAGATCTTCACTTCAGTTTTGGTTTTAGCCAATTCACAGCGAAAACTGGCCGCCTGTGCCTGAGTGAATATTCCTATATTACTCAGCAGGAATATACAAATTATCCATCTTGGCATTTTTATCTTCATTTTATTAAATACGGTCTACTGAGCGTAGCGAGGACTTATTTTAATTACCAGGCCATTTTTAAAGTTTGTTAAATGAAAGAATGTAACTTTTTAATATTCAGTTCAATAAAAAAGCCCCATTGTTCTTCCAATGGGGCTGCGCAATTTTTCTTATCTTAATTATGATGATTTTTATTATTGGTTATTAGAACTTGTAGCTATAACCAACGGTATAAACCCATGGATTTACTTCTAATTCACCCAAGTTAGCACCATTTACTTCTACATCTGTTGCGATGTCAGCATAGCGAACATCAGCATACACACCCCAATTTTTCGCATCTGCTGGTTGGAATGAGAAGCCTACCTGACCCGCTACACCATAAGCATTATCCACTTTAAGATCAGCACCACTATCTAATTGTTCATCAAATGGAATCACAGCTGTTGCACCAACGCCAATATAAGGTGTAAAACGGCTCGTATTTTTAAAATTATATTTAACTGTCAATGTTGGTGGTAAGTGTTTGAAAGAGCCAATTTTTGTACCTTGAGTTTCAATCTCATGCTTATATGGTGCAGCCAACAAAAGCTCAGCAGAAAATGGTGTGTCCGCAAAGAAATATTCAATTGCTGGCGTAAAACCAATTTCATTAGTTGCTGATACATCATTAAGACCACCAGCCAAATCACTTTCACCAGATGGAGCGATTGCACTCGCACCTACTTTAACTTGCCAACCACCCGCAAAAGTGGCAGAAGAAAGACCTAATAATGTAATAACCGCAGCTTGCTTTAACATAATAAACACCCCTTTAATTCATACCATTAATAAAAACATGGGTTTCAATTTTAGGCAATACTTATTAATAACTTATTTAATAAAATATTTTTAATACATTGTTTTATATAAATATTTATTTTAAATAGACCAATACGGTTGGTTTTAAATTCCAACCAAGTTAATCAAGTTTAATTATTATTAATCCGAGTGATTTAATATGATTTATTGACCAGAATACATTATAAAATTACTTCTTTTTTATTAAGAATAAATTAAATAAACTATACTAATGAGACAAATTTTCGAAAAATAAGGGATATTTATATCACAAAAATTAAACAGGTTCTTTTCTATGGTTTTTTATCTATCCTAAGAATAAAAAAAGCGCCTGATTCGGCGCCTTTTGTAAAAGGAAATTATTTTTTCTCTTGGATGGCTGCACCTGCACCTCCACCAATCGCACCACCAATTGCAGCCCCAGCATTCCCCCCAATGACGGCCTCACCCACAATCGCCCCAATTCCGGCACCGATTGCACTGCTCGTCGTCGTGGTCTTGCTACTACCTTGCGAATTGGCTCCCACACCGGCACCAACAGCTGCACCTACTGCACCACCTACTTTACCACCCACAGCATTTCCTGCACCACCACCAACAGCACCACCTAGTGCCGCTGCACCGATCCGTTGATCAGCCGTACTCATGCTTTCACAGCCAGTCAAAAGTAGACCTGATGTCATCATTATGCAGACGATCGTTAAAGACTTTTTCATGAAATATTCCCTCTTATTCTTTCCTCTCTTTAGCATAAGATTAAATGATGAAGTAATACGTAAGCATATGTAGCGAACTAGAGTAAATAGGGGCTAATTTTGTAAAAAGATAAGATCGTTCACAATAAAAAAGGAGCCCTTAGGCTCCTTTTTTGATCATTCGCTTAAACTTAGAATTGCTCTTGGTTTAAAGCTTGAGAAAAGGCTTGATCCACTTCAGAGAAGTCATTCACTAAAGCATGCTCTGCAGCTTCGGCTTCCTGACGACGACGCTCCAAGTGATAAGCAAGACCTGTACCCGCTGGAATCAAACGACCCACGACAACGTTCTCTTTCAAACCACGCAGGTCATCTTCTTTACCGGTTACAGCCGCTTCAGTTAACACACGCGTCGTTTCCTGGAACGATGCAGCAGAAATGAACGAGTCAGTAGAAAGCGATGCTTTGGTAATACCCATCAATTGACGTTCAAACTTCGCAGGGAACTTGTTCTGGGCAAGTACTGCTTGGTTTTCTTGAACTACGCGGATGTAATCCACTTGTTCGCCTTTGATAAAGCTTGTATCACCACCATCGGTAATTTCAACTTTACGCAACATTTGACGTACGATGACTTCAATGTGCTTGTCGTTGATTTTTACACCTTGCAGACGGTAAACGTCCTGAACTTCGTTCACGATGTAGTTGGTCAACGCCACTTCACCTTTCAGACGTAAAATGTCATGCGGGTTCTGTGGACCATCGGAAATGGTTTCACCACGGTTCACATGTTCACCTTCGAACACGTTGATGGTACGCCATTTCGGAATCAGTTCTTCATAGATCTCAGAACCATCATCCGGCGTAATTACCAAACGGTTCTTACCTTTGGTCTCTTTACCGAAGCTCACGATACCAGACACTTCTGCCAAGATCGCATGCTCTTTTGGTTTACGTGCTTCGAACAAGTCGGCAACACGTGGCAAACCACCGGTAATATCACGGGTACGTGAAGATTCTTGTGGTACACGACCAATAACGTCACCGACACCAATGGTTTCACCATCACGCACAGTCACAATCGTGTTCTGTGGCAAGAAGTAGAACTGTTCGCCACCATCTGCAGTATCCAACACAATCGCTGGACGCAAATCTTTGCCTGATGCAGGACGTGAAGTCACAGGCAAGATTTCAACGGTGGTCATACCTGTAGCATCATCAGTTTTCGATGTTGCAGTTACACCATCGGCAATTTGCGAGAAGCGGACTTTACCAGCAACTTCTGTAACCAATGGATGGGTATGCGGATCCCAAGTCGCAACAATTCCACCAGCTTCAACGGCTTCACCATCTTTGATGATGATGTTGGCACCATATGGAATCTTATAGCGTTCACGCTCACGGCCTAACTCATCGGCAATACCAATCTCGCCTGAACGAGAGGTTGAAACCAGATGACCTTTGGCGTGCTGTACGGTTTTCACATTATGGAAACGTACTGTACCTTTGTTACGTACTTGAATGCTATTCGCGGCAGAAGTTCGGCTCGCTGCACCACCCACGTGGAAGGTACGCATGGTTAACTGTGTACCTGGCTCACCGATCGATTGCGCTGCCATAACACCAACAGATTCGCCTGGGTTCACCAAGTGACCACGTGCCAAGTCACGACCGTAACATTTCGCACAGACACCGAAGCTAGATTCACAGCTTACGACTGAACGAACGCGAATTTCATCCACACCGGCCTCTTCAAGTTGAGAAGCGATCTTCTCATCAATCAAGGTATTACGAGGGAACAGAACTTCTTCTGTACCAGGACGTTTCACATCATCAGCAATCACACGACCCAATACGCGGTCACGTAATGGCTCAATCACGTCACCGCCTTGAATTAACGGCGTCATGACCAGGCCACCTAAAGTGCCACAATCCGGCTCAGTAATCACCAAGTCTTGTGCTACGTCAACCAGACGACGGGTCAAGTAACCTGAGTTCGCAGTTTTCAATGCGGTATCAGCCAAACCTTTACGCGCACCGTGTGTCGAAATGAAGTACTGAAGTACCGTCAAACCTTCACGGAAGTTCGCTTTAATTGGGGTTTCAATGATCGAGCCATCCGGCTTCGCCATCAAACCACGCATACCCGCCAACTGACGAATCTGTGCTGCACTACCACGCGCACCCGAATCCGACATCATGTAGATGCTGTTGAATGATTTTTGCTTCTCATCTTCACCCTGTTTGTTCTTCACAGTGGTGAAAGACAAGTTGTCCATCATCGCTTTAGCAACCTGGTCGTTGGTGCGTGCCCAGATATCGACCACTTTGTTATAACGTTCGCCGGCGGTTACGAAACCTTGTTCGAACTGTTGTTCGATTTCACGGACTTCGGCTTCAGCTTTATCGATAATCGTATGCTTAGCTGGTGGAATCACCATGTCTTCCATACCAACCGATACGCCTGAACGTGTTGCTTGACGGAAACCCAAGTACATCAATTGATCTGCGAAGATAACGGTATCTTTTAGACCCAATTTACGGTAGCAAGAGTTGATCAGTTTTGAGATGTTTTTCTTGGTCATCTCAAGGTTGATCTGTTCGAAGCTTAAACCTTGTGGCACAACTTCCCAAAGCAAGCAACGACCTGGTGTGGTATCGACAATAATCGTTTGATGTTCTTTTTCACCGTCGTCATTAATCACAGTTTGGTGAACACGTACTTTTACGCGGGCATGTAAATTTACCTGACCGGTTGCAAGAGCACGGTTCACTTCATGCGTATCCGCAAACACCATGCCTTCACCTTTGGCATTTACTGCATCACGGGTGATGTAGTAAAGACCCAAGACCACGTCCTGAGACGGTACGATGATTGGTTCACCGTTGGCTGGAGACAAAATGTTGTTGGTTGACATCATCAAGGCACGCGCTTCAAGCTGTGCTTCAAGGGTCAATGGTACGTGTACCGCCATTTGGTCACCGTCGAAGTCGGCGTTAAACGCAGCACAGACCAACGGATGCAAACGGATCGCTTTACCTTCGATCAGGATCGGTTCAAATGCTTGCAGACCCAAACGGTGCAGGGTTGGTGCACGGTTCAACATCACTGGATGCTGACGGATCACAGAAGCAAGAACGTCCCAAACTTCCGGCGTTTCACGCTCAACCATTTTCTTCGCAGCTTTAATGGTGGTTGCCTGGCCAGATGCTTGTAGTTTCGCAAAAATGAATGGCTTGAACAGTTCAAGAGCCATTTTCTTCGGAAGACCACATTGGTGCAAACGTAAAGTTGGACCTACGGTAATCACTGAACGGCCAGAGTAATCGACACGCTTACCGAGCAAGTTCTGACGGAAACGACCTTGTTTACCTTTGATCATATCTGCCAAAGATTTTAATGGGCGTTTGTTCGAACCAGTAATCGCACGACCGCGACGACCGTTATCAAGCAAGGCATCGACAGATTCTTGCAACATACGTTTTTCGTTACGTACGATGATATCTGGCGCAGCCAAATCAAGAAGACGTTTCAAACGGTTGTTACGGTTGATCACACGACGGTAAAGGTCGTTCAGATCCGAAGTCGCGAAACGACCACCTTCAAGAGGAACCAACGGACGAAGATCTGGTGGAAGTACTGGCAGTACATTCATCACCATCCATTCTGGCTTGTTGTTCGACTCTTTGAACGCTTCCATCAATTTCAAGCGCTTAGAAGCTTTCTTGAGCTTGGTTTCAGACGTGGTTTGTGGGATTTCTTCACGTAGGCGTGCAATTTCCGCTTCAAGGTCGATGTCTTTCAACAAGTCTTGAACCGCTTCTGCACCCATTTTCGCGCTGAATTCGTCACCGTGTTCTTCTAACGCGTTGAAGTACTCTTCATCGGTTAAAAGCTGGTATTTCTCCATTGGCGTCATGCCAGGATCAGTCACGACGTATGATTCGAAATACAATACACGTTCGATATCACGTAGCGTCATATCCAGCAATAAACCGATACGGCTTGGCAGTGATTTCAAGAACCAGATGTGCGCGACTGGAGATGCAAGTTCAATGTGACCCATACGTTCACGACGAACTTTTGCCGTTGTGACTTCAACGCCACATTTCTCACAAATGACGCCTTTGTATTTCATACGCTTGTATTTACCACACAAGCATTCGTAATCTTTTACTGGACCAAAGATTTTGGCACAGAACAAACCGTCACGTTCCGGTTTGAAAGTACGGTAGTTAATGGTTTCCGGCTTTTTCACTTCACCGTGAGACCATGACTTAATCATTTCTGGTGACGCAAGACCAATACGGATACGGTCAAACTCAACGGGTACATGACCGTCTGAGTCCGTCTTTTTGCGCATGATATCGAGCAAGTCTTTCAATTTTTTTCTCCGTGTGTCGGGGAGCCTGGCTCACCCGACTGGGTCACAAATATTGTGTTTACCTGAAAATTCGTGAGGCTTAAGCCTTAATCACCATTTTTCAGTTCAATGTTGATACCTAAAGAACGGATCTCTTTGGTCAATACGTTGAACGATTCAGGCATGCCCGGATCCATATAATGGTTGCCATCTACAATGTTCTTATAGATGCGTGTACGTCCTTCGACGTCATCCGATTTCACTGTCAGCATTTCTTGTAGCGTGTACGCTGCACCATATGCTTCAAGTGCCCAAACCTCCATCTCACCGAAACGCTGACCACCGAACTGCGCTTTACCACCCAATGGTTGTTGCGTTACAAGCGAGTAAGAACCGGTAGAACGCGCATGCATCTTGTCATCAACCAAGTGGTTCAGTTTGAGCATGTACATGTAACCTACAGTTACAGGACGGTCAAATTTCTCACCGGTACGGCCATCATACAAGTCCATCTGACCTGTTTTTGAATAACCAGCCAGATCAAGCAATTCTTTAATTTGAGACTCTTCCGCACCATCGAATACAGGAGTTCCTAATGGAACGCCGGCACGCAAGTTACCTGAAAGTTTCAAGATTTCTTCATCAGTCAAGGTATCAAGCTGTTCCTGCTCACCACCAACCTTGTTGTAAATCTTGTCAAGGAATTCACGCAATTCAAGAATCGTACGCTGCTGTTTGAGCATCTTGTCGATTTGCTCACCCAAGCCTTTCGCTGCCAAGCCCAAGTGAGTTTCGAGAATCTGACCCACGTTCATACGCGATGGTACGCCGAGCGGGTTCAATACCACGTCTACTGGAACACCATTGGCATCATGCGGCATGTCTTCAACTGGCAGAATGTTAGATACAACACCCTTGTTACCGTGACGACCCGCCATCTTATCACCTGGCTGGATACGACGTTTAACGGCCAAGTAGACTTTCACAACTTTCAATACGCCCGTGGTGAGTTCATCACCAGTCGAAAGTTTGCGTTTCTTCTCGGCAAAACGCTCATCAATTTCTGCGCTCTTCTCTTTCAAGAACACTTGAATTTGTGACAAACGCTCAGCAATTGCTTCATCTACTGGCTGGATTTCAAGCAGATCAACCAACTCTAGACCTGACAATACGTCTTCAGACAATTTGTCACCACGTTTAGTACTACCACCACCATTCGAAACTTGGTTATTCAACAGGCGGATAATACGTTCACGTGCTGCTTCTTCGAAGATTTTGTATTCTTCTTTCAAGTCTTTGCGGTAAGCATCCAATTGCGCTTTTTCAATCGCCAATGCACGGTCATCTTTTTCCAGACCATCGCGCGTGAAGACTTGAACGTCAATGACTGTACCTTTAGTACCAGATGGAACACGTAAAGAAGAGTCTTTCACGTCTGCCGCTTTTTCACCGAAGATTGCACGAAGCAATTTTTCTTCAGGTGTTAATTGCGTTTCGCCTTTTGGTGTCACTTTACCGACAAGGATGTCCCCTGCAGTGACTTCAGCACCAATATAAACGATACCGGATTCATCCAGTTTAGACAGCGCAGCTTCACCAACGTTCGGAATATCCGCAGTAATTTCTTCAGCACCCAACTTGGTATCACGTGCAACACATGACAATTCTTGGATGTGAATCGATGTTAAACGGTCTTCCTGCAAGACACGCTCAGAGAGCAAGATCGAGTCTTCGTAGTTGTAACCGTTCCAGGTCATGAACGCAACGCGCATGTTTTGACCAAGCGCCAATTCACCACCATCGGTTGATGGACCATCGGCCAATACATCACCACGACCAACTTTATCACCCAGATTCACAAGAACTTTCTGGTTGATACAGGTGTTCTGGTTCGAACGTGTGTATTTGATCAGGTTATAGATATCTACACCGGCTTCGCCTGCGACCATTTCATCTTCATTCACACGAATCACCACACGTGATGCGTCAACGAATTCAATCGTACCGCCACGTTTCGCGATCACACACACGCCTGAGTCACGCGCAACATTGGCTTCCATACCAGTACCAACCAACGGTTTATCCGCGATCAGCGTTGGAACTGCCTGACGTTGCATGTTCGAACCCATCAATGCACGGTTCGCGTCATCGTGTTCAAGGAACGGAATAAGTGATGCAGCAACAGAAACGACCTGTTGTGCAGATACGTCCATATGCGTCACTTTTTCTGGTGGCATACGTACAAATTCACCTTGATGACGAACAGAAACGAATTCTTCAGTCAACTGACCTTCCGCACCAATTGCCGAGTCGGCCTGTGCAATCACAGTACCCACTTCTTCAATCGCAGATAGGTATTCAACTTCGTCTGTTACACGACCATCAACCACTTTACGATACGGTGTTTCCAAGAAACCGAAGTCGTTGGCTTTCGCATAAACAGAAAGCGAGTTGATCAAACCAATGTTTGGACCTTCAGGTGTTTCAATTGGACAGACACGACCATAGTGCGTCTGGTGTACGTCACGCACTTCGAAGCCCGCACGTTCACGCGTCAAACCACCTGGACCAAGTGCAGAAACACGACGCTTGTGCGTGATTTCAGACAATGGGTTGTTTTGGTCCATGAACTGAGATAACTGGCTTGAACCAAAGAATTCTTTGATCGCTGCAGCTACTGGTTTAGCATTGATCAAATCTTGTGGCGACAAGTTATCAGTTTCAGCTTGTGAAAGACGCTCTTTCACCGCACGTTCAACACGAACCAGACCTACACGGAATTGGTTTTCAGTCATTTCACCGACTGAACGGACACGACGGTTACCCAAGTGGTCGATATCGTCGACTTCACCTTTACCGTTACGGATCTCAACCAAAGTACGAAGTACATCGATGATGTCATCATGTGACAGGATGCCTTCAACTTCACGTGACTTCTGATCAGTACCAACTTCGTAAGGACGACCCAAACGACGGTTGAACTTCATACGACCGACTGGAGAAAGATCATAACGCTCAGAAGAGAAGAACAGGTTATTGAACAGGTTCTCTGCGGCTTCTTTGGTTGGTGGCTCGCCTGGACGCATCACTTTATAAATTTCGACCAGTGCTTCTTCACGACCAGAAGTTGTATCGGCACGTAAAGAATCCGCAACGAATGAACCACGGTCAATGTCATTGGTGAACAGGATGTTAAACTGTTTAACACCACCTTCAGCCAATTTCACCATGATCTCATGGCTCAATACGGTATTGGCTTCAATCACTGAACCATCACGTAATTCAACATTTTCTGCGACGATACGTTCGTACAGGTATTCATCAGGTACAGAAAGCTTCTGGATGCCCGCAGCTTCCATCTGACGTACGTGACGCGCATTAATACGTTTGCCTTGCTCAACAATCACTTTACCGTCATTGTCCGCAATGTCGAATTGCGCCATTTCGCCACGTAGACGCTCTGGAACGAGGTCAATCTGGTAGCTGCCCATATCCAAGTACACTGGCACTTTTTCGTAGAACAAATTCAGGATCTGTTCATTGTTATAGCCTAGCGCACGCAGGATCACGGTTGCCAATAATTTACGACGACGGTCAATACGTACATAAACCAGGTCTTTGGCATCAAATTCGAAGTCTAACCATGAGCCGCGATAAGGAATGATACGTGCTGAATACAACACTTTACCACTAGAGTGGGTCTTACCTTTGTCATGGTCAAAGAATACGCCTGGCGAACGGTGCAACTGAGATACGATTACACGCTCAGTACCGTTAATCACAAACGTACCGTTTTCGGTCATGAGTGGAATTTCACCCATGTACACTTCTTGCTCACGAACGTCTTTGATTGATTTTGTTTCGCGATCTTTAATGATCAAACGAATTTTAACGCGCATAGGTGCCGCATAAGTCGAACCGCGAAGGATACATTCGCGTACATCGAACTCAGGTTTACCTAGGCTATACTCAACAAATTCTAAAGCAGCATTGCCAGAATAACTTTCAATCGGAAAAACTGAACGAAATGCGGCTTGGAGACCGATATCTTCGCGGTTTTTTGGAGTTTTGCCATCTTGCAAGAAAGTTCTGTACGAGTCGACTTGAATCGCGAGCAGGTACGGAGCTTCCATGACTTGGGGCAATTTACCAAAATTCTTACGGATCCGTTTCTTTTCGGTATATGAGTATGCCATCTGGAGTCCTCGGAAAGTAAACTAAGCCGCCTGCAGAACGGACTTAGAAGGAATTACGCAGGCCGATATGGCCACCACTGTTTACAAATGCTGCAATTTTAGTGGTATAAAAACGCTTAACAATATTTTCACAGCAATAAAAATACTGGTAAACGTTTGATCTTTATTCATTTATTCTTGAATTTGACGATTATTTTATCGAACAAACAAAAATCGAGCCGATTATTGTAACGCAAAAAGGCTGATGACCCAAGAGCCATCAGCCATTTTATGGAGCCGATTAAAAAATCGACTCCTTAAAGAATTACTTAAGTGTAACTGTAGCACCAGCTTCTTCAAGTTTCTTCTTAAGTTCTTCGCCTTCTTCTTTAGAAACGCCTTCTTTAAGAACTTGTGGAGCACCTTCAACAAGATCTTTCGCTTCTTTAAGACCAAGGCCAGTTGCTTCACGAACTGCTTTAATTACAGCAACTTTGTTCGCGCCGAAAGAAGTCAACTCAACGTTGAATTCAGTTTGTTCTTCAGCAGCAGCAGCGCCAGCGCCTGGAGCAGCAGCAACAGCTACAGCAGCAGCAGATACGTTGAATTTCTCTTCGAAAGCAGAGATAAGTTCAACAAGCTCAAGAACAGTTTTTTCAGCAACTGCGTTTAGGATTTCTTCGTTAGTTAAAGCCATGAGAGTAACTCCAAATGGATATTGAATGGTGTGAAAGTAGATTTAAGCTTAAGCAGCTTCTGACTCGTTTTTCTCTTTGAGCGCTGTAATGAGGCGACCCAATTTCGAAATAGGAGCTTGAAGAACAGACGCAAGCATAGTAAGTGCTTTTTCTTGGTTCGGAAGATTCGCGATCACGCTAACGTCAGCACCTTCATAAACCTTGCCATCAAAGGCAGCAGCTTTAAGTTCAAATGCTTTGTTAGTTTTTGCAAATTCTTCGAACAAACGAGCAGCAGCGCCCATGTCGTCTTCAGAAGTCGAGAAAGCTAAGATTGTTGGGCCAACAAGGTTGTCGTTCAAGATATTGAATTGAGTATCTTGAAGAGCACGTTTAGCCAAAGTATTACGCACGATACGTGTAGTAACACCAAGCTTACGAGCTTCAACACGAAGAGCAGTTAATTGCTCAACAGTTAAACCTTGATAGTCAGCAACAACAGCAGCAAACGCTGTAGAAGCAACTTCAGCTACTTCAGCAACGATCTGTTTTTTGTCTTCGATAAGAAGAGCCATTGTAAAACCTCCTAACGGTGATTTATGTGCTTACGCGAAGCACACTCCCAATTCGTAAATCCATCACTGGACTTACACGCGGAGGAGGAATAAATCACACCACCGCGTCTACGCAGGCTGGAGTATTAAGAAGAATGTTATTCCGAAGAACAACATCCCTCGCCTGAGGTCTTTGACGCTGATAAATTTACATTTATCAATTCAAAGTCTGCCTAAGTTCGCAAAATACGACGGAGCGTTTCTTGCGTAAGTTTTAAAGCAGGGCTTTAAAACTCACTCAGGGCTTTAAAATTCTGTCTAAGTCGTGACTTAGTTAGAAACGTTGTTCACATCAACAGTCAGACCAGGGCCCATAGTTGAGCTCAAAGTGATCTTCTTGATGTAGACACCTTTAGAAGTTGCTGGCTTCAATTTTTTCAAATCAGCAATCAAAGTTTCAACGTTTT
Organism: Acinetobacter minutum; assembly: GCF_035916735.1. Classification (NCBI taxonomy): domain Bacteria; kingdom Pseudomonadati; phylum Pseudomonadota; class Gammaproteobacteria; order Moraxellales; family Moraxellaceae; genus Acinetobacter; species Acinetobacter minutum. The sequence goes on along the minus strand of NZ_JAQIHG010000008.1, from coordinate 2,440 downwards.
GACGAACAGCTTCAGCAGCAAAATCCACCTGACCGATCGCAGCATGGATAATACCTGCTTTGTCTACACGGTAACGTGCTTGACCCGCTTTCGCGTTTTTCACAGCGCCAGCAACGTCAGGAGTTACAGTACCCACTTTCGGGTTTGGCATTAAGCCACGTGGACCAAGGATCGTACCCAATTTACCTACAACGCGCATTGCGTCTGGAGCGGCGATCACAACATCAAAGTCAAGGTTGCCACCTTGGATGCTTTCAGCAAGGTCATCGAAACCAACGATGTCTGCACCAGCAGCTTTAGCCGCTTCAGCTTGCGCGCCTTGAGCAAATACTGCTACGCGTACAGTTTTACCTGTACCAGCAGGAAGAGTCGTAGCACCACGAACCACTTGGTCAGATTTACGTGGATCAACACCAAGATTTACTGCAATGTCCAAAGATTCTTTGAACTTAGCAGCAGGCAAGCTAGCAAGAACCTGTACAGCTTCTTCCAAAGTGTAAACTTTGTTTGCTTCTACAGCAGCAGCAATGGCTTTTTGACGTTTAGTTAACTTTGCCATGTCTTATAGCTCCACTTCCAAGCCCATAGAACGTGCAGAACCAGCGATGGTACGAACACGCGCGTCTAAATCAGCACCAGTTAAATCTGGTTCTTTAGTAGTCGCGATTTCTTCTAACTGAGCACGAGTCAACTTACCAACTTTAGTTTTGTTAGGTACAGATGAACCCTTTTGGATACCCGCAGCTTTCTTAAGAAGAATAGATGCAGGAGGAGTTTTCATGATGAATGTGAACGACTTGTCGTTGTACACAGTGATCACGACTGGAATTGGCAGACCTACTTCAAGTTTTTGTGTAGCAGCATTGAATTCTTTACAGAATGCCATGATGTTTACACCACGTTGACCTAATGCAGGACCAATCGGTGGAGATGGATTCGCTTTACCAGCTGGAACTTGCAGCTTGATATAGCCGTCAATCTTCTTAGCCATTTCAAATTACCTCTGGGTACAAACGCCGTTAGGCTCCCCAATCGTTCACGTAACAGTATTGTTACAATAACAATGCCCGATTAAATCGGGCGTTTTTCAACCAATTCAGATCAAATCGTTTTTTCGACTTGACGAAACTCCAGCTCAACCTGAGTTGGTCGGTTAAATACATTAATCGTCAACGTTAAACGCGACTTCTCGTATTGAACTTCTTCCACCACGCCTTTAAAGTCGGTGAATGGACCGTCAATTACAAGTAATTCTTCACCTGGTTCAAACATCGTCTTCGGACGAGGTGCTTCACCAGTATTGCGTACACGAGCAAGAATCGCATCTGCTTCTTTTTGCGTAATTGGTGCCGGTTTTTCTGCCGTACCACCAATAAAACCAAGCACTTTCGGACATTCTTTCACGATGTGCCAAGTTTCATCATTCATTTCCATTTCGACTAACACATAGCCTGGAAAGAATTTACGCTCAGACTTACGCTTCTTGCCATCCTTCATTTCTACCACTTCTTCGGTAGGAACAAGAACTTCACCAAAGCTATCGGCAACAGCGCTACGCTGGATTCGCTCATTCAGTGAACGCATCACCTGCTTTTCATAACCAGAATAGGCATGAATAATATACCAACGTTTCATAGCTCTTTTACCCGATAATTAGCTTAATCAACCAACCCAACGCGTAATCAAAACCCCACAATACCAGTGAGGCCACAACTACAACCAACAACACCTGCCAAGAGGTACTGACAGTTTCCTGTTTGGTTGGCCAAGTGACTCGACGCAGCTCGACTCGCGAATCTTTCAATAAACGCGAAAAGCCTTTGCCTTGATGGGTGGCGTATAATAAACCTAAAGCCACGATGATACAAGCCAAAATTACCCCAACGCGCACCCAAATATCATTTGCTGGTGCCCAGTACGCTGGTAAATGCTGATTCACCAAGGTTGCAGCAATTAATAATCCTAATGCAATCACCCAGAGCACAATATCTAAAGGCGAACTCGAACCAACAACTTCAGCAGGATTATTTCTTTGAGGGATAGGCGCTTCGCTTAATGCGTCACGCGATTTATCATTCGACATTTTTGTACTCGTCGTAGAATTCGCGACTTATTATAGGACAGTTCAGCCAGCATCAAGCTTTTTATTTAGAAAAAAAATGGCAGGCCAGGAGGGACTCGAACCCCCAACATTCGGTTTTGGAGACCGACGCTCTACCAATTGAACTACTGGCCTACAACACAAACCGAGAACTGTAGCTCCCGGTTTGCAACACAACTTATTATATTATGCAGTTACTTTCGCAACAACACCAGCACCTACAGTACGACCACCTTCGCGGATCGCAAAACGTAGACCTGGATCCATTGCGATTGGGTGGATCAATTCTACTGACATTTCAACGTTGTCACCTGGCATAACCATTTCAACGCCTTCTTT
>NZ_JAQIHG010000007.1:0-96775 GCF_035916735.1 Acinetobacter minutum | reverse complement strand
GCAGGCAATTTTCTTTTTCTGATGGAGGCCTTGCCTGTTTGTTTTAAACTGCTTTCAATCCAGTTGAAATCAATCAACTCACTAAAATCAGCGAGTGATGGCATGGAGTGCTGAAGGGTTAAATCTAAATTCTCAGATAAAGTCATAAAAAAAATGAGCGTATTTATATACACTCATTTTTACAGCATTTTGCTAAATGTTGCTTAACTGACTGGCATTACCTCAATTGAGGTCCTTTTTTATGTCTTCAATCAATCAAAGTCCGGTCAACAGCACCTTAGCCACTTCATTCATCAGAATCTCGGCGATATAGAGCGCCAAAAATGCCAGAATGGGTGACAGGTCAATCACCCCCATATTCGGAAGTAAACGACGGAAAGGTGCCAATAAAGGCTCCGCCAACTCCTGAATCACTTCAATATACGGCGAACGTGATTGCGTCAATATCACCACCCAGCTCAAAAGAATGGTGGCGAAAATCAAATAGCGACAGAAACGGATCAGATCCTGAATCATGGTCACAAAAGTCAGGATCAATAAATGTACCGGACTGCTTGGCATCGCACCATTGAGATACATCACCCCAAAGATTTTCAGCAGATACAGCACCACCAACAGTACCAAAGCCGCCAGATTAACCCGGCCCTTCCCAACGGTTGGCAGAATGCGTCCAAAAACATCTACAATCTTGGTGGCTTTCACTGTGGATAACACAACCGGATTATAAGGACTGACTGCGGCCAGTTGCATTAAGAAACGGAAGAATACGAGCAAAATCGCTACGTTAATGATGATGCCAAAAATTAGCGCAGAACTTGCACCCATATCTGAACTTTCCTAATTAAATCAATTTATTTGCTGCTGTCACTCAGCTCTTGAGCAAGTTCCTGACTGCGTTTTTGTGCTGCAGCCAAAGCAGCCTGAATATTTTGTGAAATCTGCGCACGGTCGAATACTTCCAAAGCCGCTTGCGTGGTACCATTTGGAGAGGTGACATTTTTACGCAGTTCTGCCGGTGTACTGGCGCTGGTAATTGCCATTTGTGCCGCACCGAGTGCTGTTTGCAGGGTCAAAGCAGTCGCTACTTTTTCATCTAGACCCAAGTTTTTGCCCGCACGGATCATGCTTTCCATCATATAGAAAAAGTAAGCTGGGCCTGAACCGGAAACGGCCGTCACCGCATCAATTTGTGCTTCTGAATTCACCCAAATCGTCAAACCGGTCGCTGCCAGGATTTGCCCTGCAAGTTCACGGTCTTTGGCTGAAACTGCATCAGTCGCATATAGACCATGCGCACCGGTTTGCACCAATGCTGGGGTATTTGGCATAACGCGAACAATACGCTCAACCCCACCGACCAACTGAGAAATAGTGTCAATCTCGGCACCTGCAACAATTGAAACAATCAATTTATCATTAAACAAACCAGCTAATGGTTTCAGTACACTGGCCAAGACCTGCGGTTTGACTGCCAATACGACCACGTCAGCATCACGAATCGCCTCTGCATTATTATCTGTTACGTGTACATCTTTTTCTTTTAATAACTCACGGACTTTCTCGACCGGATCAGCCACTGTAATACGGGTTGCTGGCAAACCTCGTGACAACAAGCCACCAATCAAAGCCTGCGCCATATTGCCGCCGCCAATAAAACCAATATTACAATTTAATGCTGTACTCATGATGAACGCTCGAAACTTACTTTCTTATGGCTGAGAGATTAAATTCGGTTGCCAGCCCCCAGCCTCACAATATACCGATTGGGCCAACCAGAATCCTTTGGGTGTGAAGACACCAAGCATAACATTATCTATGCTAATTATTTGTATTGTATGACGCAACCAGGGGAAAATTTGTGCCTCTTGAATCGCCTTCTTCAGGGGCCAACGCCCGACCCGACCATGCAGATGAATTTTTTCTCCCCCCTGCCGGAAACTCAACTGTAACTTCTGACCCAATAAATTCCATGCCAAGCCCACCTGCGCGGACTGAATCTGAAAATTACCAGCAGGCAAGCTGATCATCTGCTCTGGAGAAAAACAGATTTGCTGCTGATCTGCGGGTGGCTGTTGTTTTGAGGCCAAATAACTGGCTTGAGCCAAACGATAGATATGCCCCTGGAAGCGTACAAAGTAATATTGATTCCAATGTAAGGCTGCCTGTGCATCAGCTTGAGCCCCCATCACTTCAGCCTGAAGGCGCTGTACCATCTCAAATGGAGGTCGATATTGTCCCTCACCTTTCATCCAGGCCGATAACAGTTGCCGCCGCCTTGCCACTGACAGTTGATCAAGCGTCTGTAAATTCAATTGATTCGAATCACCACACCGTTGCCAGTCATCTTGCAATACGTCTTGCAAAATGTCTTCGGCATCTTGCATCAGGTAACTGCTACGTGCCACAGCCTGCTGCATCTGGGGAAAACGTGACTGCAGCATGGGCCAAAGGTCTTTTCGGCACCAAGCCCGGTCATAATGCGTGTCCTGATTACTCGGATCGTCCACATAAGGTAAATTTAACTGGGCCGTCCAAGCGGCAATCTGTTCACGGGAAAGGGACAAAAAGGGACGCCAGAGCGTGTAATGATCACGCTGCTCAACCTCACGCATCGCGGCCAAACCATGAATGCCTGCACCCGAGAACAGTCTGAGCAGTACGGTTTCTGCCTGATCCTGCTGATGATGAGCCAACACTAAAACTTCATGCGGTTTTAAATGTTGTTGAAAGGCCTGATAACGTGCTGAACGTGCTTGATTTTCCAGATTACCGGAAGCGACCTGAACAGGCTGAATAATACATGGAATATTGAGTTGCCGGCATTGCTCGGCCACCAATTGCCCCCAAACCTGACTCGGCTGCTGTAATTGGTGATCCACATAGATCGCACGAACGTGCTGTGGACAGAGGATTGCCATAAAATGCAAGAGGAGCATGGAATCCATGCCCCCGCTACAGCCAATCAGGAATACAGTTCCCGCTGGAAACCGCTGTAACTCGCTTAAGAAGAGAGTCCTAAATTGTGACTGCCAAATTTCATTAAACGTTGATAACGCGCTTCGCATCGCTCATCCGCATCCATCGCTTTTAATTCATTCAGGGCTTCGCGCAATACCAAGCTCAGGTTTTGCATGACTTGCTCAGGGTTGAGATGAGCACCTTCGCCTTCATCTACAACATATTCTACAATCCCGATCTGTTGTAAACGGTCTGCTGTCAATGCCAAGGCATCACTCGCCTGTTCGGCTTTTTCAGCAGTTTTCCACAAGATCGATGCACAACCTTCAGGTGAAATCACCGAATAAATACTGTGAGACAACATGATTACACGGTCCGCAACACCAATACCGAGTGCACCACCCGAACCACCTTCACCTAGCACAGTTGCAATCACAGGCACTTTCAGACTAGACAATTGTGCCAAGCTCGTCGCAATTGCTTCTGCCTGACCACGTTCTTCCGCACCCACACCCGGATAAGCACCCATTGTGTCAATAAAGGTCAGCACAGGTATATTGAAGCGTTCTGCCATGTCCAGCAAACGCTGTGCCTTACGATAACCTTCTGGATTGGACATACCGAAATTGTGATGTAGTTTTTCACGTGTACTGCGGCCACGATGCTGACCCACGATCATTACTGGCTGACCTTCAAAACGGGCAAGCCCACCCACCATGGCACCATCATCACCGAACAGACGGTCACCATGTAGTGCGTCAAATTCTGTGAATAATTCATTCACATAATCCAAAAATTGCGGACGCTCTGGATGACGGGCGATTTGAACCGTTTTCCATGCTTTAGATTGAGCTTTGTTTTTCATAGGTCGAGCACTATCCCTAAATTCATCAAATCGAGTTAATCGATAAATTGTTCCGACTGAATATTCAATTCAATGTCCCAATGCTTAAATTGCACTTGCTCATCATGTAGATCGGCAACGAGCAATGGCCATTGTTTGGCATCACCAGAAACGCTGAGTTGCCATTGTTGCGCATTGATCACACTTAATTCAATGGCAGGAAGCATCTGATCACTACGACTATGATTGAGCAAAACCGCTAGGCGCAGTAACAGGCAAAGGTAAAGCAATTTCTGACCACCGACCTTTAACACATCAATTTTAGCATCACTACGCAACTTGCGACGGTGATGAGCAACCAGATGGGATAAATGGTTTTGGTCAATTTGTGAAAAGCCTGGAATATCGGAATGTTGTAACAAATATGCACCATGACGGTGGTATCCACCATGACTGATCGCCAGACCAATTTCATGTAGATAGGCCGCACGACGCAGTAAATCACTGTCTTCACTGGTTAAATTCAGTGACTTTGCGACATTTTCAAATAAGTGCTGAGCAGTATTAACGACACGTTCTGCCTGTTTTGGATCCGCATTATAACGTCCCATGAGGGCTTGGACACTGCGGTCACGAATGTCTTCATGTTTGAAACGGCCCAGCAGGTCGTACATGACCCCTTCACGCAAGGCACCATCCGAATAAGTCAGTTTATCAATCTGTAAAACTTCAAAAGCCGCGTACAAAATGGCCAATCCGGCTGGCAAAACTGCTCGGCGGTCATCTTTCAGGCCTTCGAAATTGATTTCAGCAACATGCTTAAATTTCAGTAGCTTGTCTTTGAGTTTTTCCAAACCTTCACGTGTGACATTTTCCTGTTCGTCACTGAGGCTCATATTCACCATAATCTGGCGGCAGGCCTTGATGGTACCACTCGAACCAACCACGGTGTCCCAACCTTCCGCTTTATATAAAGCCGCGATTGCGGTCAATTCTTTGCGTGCAGCCACGACGGCCTTATCAAAAGCTTTGGCACTGATTTCACCCTCGGGGAAATACGCCTTGCTATACGCCACACAGCCCATCTGCAAAGATTCGGTCTGGATCGGTTCAAAATGTTCACCAATGATAAATTCTGTTGAGCCGCCTCCGATGTCGATTACCAGGCGGCGGCCGCCATTGGCAATAGTATGGGAGACTCCTAGATAGATCAGACGGGCTTCTTCACGGCCTGCGATAATTTCAATTGGTTTAGGTAAGATTTCTGCGGCTTGTTGAATAAATTCATGACCATTTTTTGCCTGACGCAAGGCATTGGTGGCAACAATACGCAAGCGGTTCGGTTGTACCGAGCCCAAACGACCAACAAAACGTGCCAAGCAAGCCAGTCCTCGTTGTTGCGCCGCTTCAGTTAGATTTTTATTTTCATCTAGCCCAGCTGCCAACTGTACTTTTTCTGACATTGAAACAACTTTTTTAACCTCGCCGTGATCCACACGCGCAATCGCAAGGTGGAAACTGTTGGACCCCATATCAATCGCAGCAAGGAGTTCTTCATCAATCAAAAAATCAGACATTACTCAAACAAACCCATACAGAATTGTTGCCTAGAGTAATTCACCCGTCCTGAATTGAAAAGTCATTTACCCTAAGATTTGCATGTGTTTTTTATCGGTATTATTACCGATCATTACATAACACGATCAAAAATATCGTCAACATCAATTGGACAAGCGATCCACGAAACAGGAAAATTTACATATCCCTCTACTATATTGTTCTAGATGGCTATGTAATACTTATATTTAAGAGATCATCTCCATCTTTGAAAACCATTCTCGGAGCCACAGCATGTCTGCCAATATCGTAAATACTACCGATGCCAACTTCCAAGCTGATGTATTAGATTCAGAAGTTCCTGTACTTGTTGATTTCTGGGCAGGTTGGTGTGCCCCTTGTAAAGCGATCGCTCCAGTATTAGAAGCTTTAGCCACTGAATATGAAGGCAAAGTAAAGATCGTTAAAGTTGATGTGACGTCTTGCGAAGCAACCGCAGTAAACTACAACATCCGCAACATCCCAGCTTTACTGATGTTTAAAAATGGTGAAGTTGTCGCTCAACAAGTGGGTGCTGCACCTAAGTCCAAATTAGCTGCGTTTATTGACCAAAACATCTAGGTCAATGCCTCCCGATCCTGCGCCATACCCTGTATGGCGTATTTTTTTGTCGATTATTTGACAAATTTCCCTGAGTCACTTATATTCATCCCTCAAGAAAGCTAAAGGCTTATCCCTGACTTGCCTTTCTTAAAAGACACAACACATAAGATCGCCGCTCGGCAACAGAAATTGTTTTAAACATTTCTCTTCGAAACAATGAATCAGATATTTGAGTTTGTAATCGTGCCTACACGATATTCAACTTCATATTGCATGCGGCCGACTTTTGCATTTTTCCCATCTGTCATCTACACCTCCTTATATCACCTTGACCACCTATGAACTTAACTGAACTCAAGAAAAAACCGATTGGCGAACTCATCAAAATTGCTGAGTTTATGGGCCTAGAAGGCATGGCCCGTAACCGTAAGCAAGACATCATTTTTGCCATCTTGAAACGCCACGCCATGAATGGCGAAGAAATTTTTGGTGATGGCGTACTGGAAATTCTCTCTGATGGTTTCGGCTTCCTACGTTCAGCTGCAGGTTCGTATTTGGCAGGTCCGGACGATATTTATGTCAGCCCATCACAGATTCGACGTTTCAACTTACGTACAGGCGATACCATTACCGGTACCATTCGCCCACCCAAAGAAGGTGAACGTTATTTTGCCCTCTTAAAAGTGAACCAGATCAACTACGATACGCCTGAAAACTCGCGTAACAAGATCCTGTTTGAAAACTTGACACCGCTGTTCCCAACCGAGCAATTGGTCATGGAACTGGGTAATGGGACAACCGAAGATTTAACTGCACGTGTGGTTGATTTGGTCGCACCGATTGGTAAAGGCCAACGTTCCATTATTGTCGCGCCACCAAAGGCGGGTAAAACCATGCTGTTACAAAACATCGCGCAGTCGATTGTACGTAACAACCCAGAAGTTTTTCTGATCGTTCTGTTGATTGACGAACGTCCAGAAGAAGTGACTGAAATGGAACGTACCGTACGTGGTGAAGTTGTGGCTTCCACTTTTGATGAATCTCCAGCACGTCACGTACAAGTCGCTGAAATGGTCATCGAAAAAGCCAAGCGTCTGGTTGAACACAAAAAAGACGTGGTGATCCTACTCGATTCGATTACCCGTCTGGCACGTGCCTATAACACCGTCATTCCATCTTCAGGTAAGGTGTTAACCGGTGGTGTGGATGCTCATGCGCTTGAACGTCCAAAACGTTTCTTCGGTGCGGCACGTAATATCGAAGAAGGTGGCTCATTGACCATTATCTCCACTGCACTGATTGAAACCGGCAGCAAGATGGATGATGTGATCTATGAAGAATTCAAAGGTACAGGTAACCAGGAAATTACCCTAGATCGCCGTATCGCTGAAAAACGTGTCTTCCCTGCCATGAACATCAAGAAATCAGGAACACGTCGTGAAGAACGTCTAATGGATGAAGATAAATTACGCAAAGTCTGGATTCTGCGTAAATTGCTGCATCCAATGGATGAATTGGCTGCAATGGAATTCCTACTCGATCGTATGAAAGAAACCAAAACCAATGATGATTTCTTCGATCAAATGAAGCGCAAGCAATAACTTACCAAAAGGCCATCTTTCAAGATGGCCTTTTTATTGGGTTGACAAGATTTACTGAAATCCAACAGTTGACTGCACATCATGTTAAGTTTATGTGCAAGTTTTTGATTATAAAAAAATTGAAGAGTAAAAATTTAAGGCTTTTTATAGACTTATTTAGCATTTAACCAATATAAACCAATTTTTTAATTGTTATTTTCTGTTAAAAAATAGACTAATTTACCGATTTTTTTGCGTTTTTTTCAGCGACAGGAGTGGTATTTCTGGATGCGCAGTGATAGCATATTTGCAGACCAGTTAGCCTGCTCCATGCGTTGTTTACCTATCGAACGTTAGGAATAATAAAAGCACAAACAGTCTGACTCGGGTTTTTTTAATCTCAATTTTTTTATGAGAGTGATGCCATGTTATTCAAAAAATTCGCTGTTGCTGCTGCAGTTGCTACTACTCTAGCTTTCGTTGGCTGTGCTAAAAAAGAAGAAGCTCCTGCTGCTGCTGCTTCTGAAGCTGCTTCTGAAGCTACTGCTGCTGCTTCTGAAGCTGCTTCTGAAGCTGCTTCTGCTGTTGACGCTGCTGCTGCTGCATCTGAAGCTGCATCTGAAGTTGCTACTTCTGAAGCTGCTACTTCTGAAGCTGCTAAATAATCATTACGATTATTTAGTCAAAAAAGAGAGCCTTCTGGCTCTCTTTTTTATTGTCTCAACATTAGAAAAATTACGTCTTTTCTTATTACTTCAATTCCAAAACATCCAGATTATAAAAATTCATTGTATAAGCCAGAGATTGCTACCGAATTCTGCTGATAAAAAAAGCAGATCAATCGATCTGCTCTGTTCCAACGCGCTGTCTAAATTTTTGTCCAGCTCGGAACGTCACAACACGTCGAGCTGAAATTGGAATTTCTTCCCCAGTCTTTGGATTTCGACCCGGACGCTGACGCTTGTCACGTAATTCAAAGTTACCAAAACCGGAAAGTTTGACGTGTTCACCCGCGATTAATGCCTGGCTAATCTCGTCAAAAAATAGCTCCACCATCTGCTTTGCTTCACGACGATTTAAGCTCGTGAGCTCGCTTAAATGGTCCGCCATTTCTGCTTTTGTTAATGCTGTCATGAGGCCCTCAATGTCGCTTGGTAAGTGTTTTGCAACACTTCAATAATTTGATCCATACCCGATTTAATTTCAGCATCTTCGAGCGTACGTGATGGGTGCTGCCACAGTAATGCAAATGCAAGTGAACGCTTGCCTTCTTCAACCCCTTGTCCAGTATACACATCAAACAACCAGGTTGAATCAAGAAGTTCACCACCAGTTTGTTCAATTAACTGCTGAATATCTCTCACATTAATCTTATCATTGATTAAAAGCGCAATATCACGTCTAACCGACGGAAAACGTGATAATTCTGTAAAATTAGATACATAAGATTGCAAAACAGCATCTTGGTCCAGTTCAGCCACCCAAGTTGTACCCAAATCCAGATCATTTTCCAAAGAAGGGTGTAAACGACCGAGGTAACCTACAGACTGACCATTCACCAGGATCTCTGCGGATTGGCCTGGATGCAACCAAGCACGTTCTGAACGCACATACTCTACCTTGACACGACCAGCCGCCAAAATCTGTTCCACTTCGCCTTTCAGGTCAAAGAAATCCATCGCCTGAGCCTTAGCATGCCATTGCTCAGGAACACGTGAACCAACTGCAATTAAAGCCAAGGTTGGAATCTGTTTAAGATCGTCAATACCCTGCGCATTCTGGTAATCAAAACGTAGGCCCAACTCAAAGAAGCGTACACGGCCTTGCTGACGGTTCAAGTTATATTGCACACATGGAATTAGACTTGACAATAATGTGCTACGCATCGCTGCTAGATCGCTGGAAATCGGATTGGCCAACATCAATGGCTGTACCGCTGGATTAAGTTGTTTTTCCAGTTTTGCATCCGCGAAGCTAAAGCTGATCGCTTCTTGATACCCCAAGGTTGCAACCGTTTGACGCAATTGTGCCACTTCAAAACGGTCTTGATATTTTGCTAACTGTACATCGATCTGTGGCAAGCTGATCTGGATGTTGTCGTAGCCATGAATACGCGCAACTTCTTCAATCAGGTCTTGATAAATCGCCATGTCAAAACGGTGTGATGGAGGCACAACCAGCCATTCACCTTCAGCTTTGCTCTCCACCTGACAACCTAGGCGTTGTAATGCATCACCAATAAAGGCACTGTCCACTGGATAACCCAGCAACTGATCCACTTGCGCCTGGTTCAAGGCAATCGCTTCACGCTTTGGCAAAAGCTCAATTTGCTCAACCGTGGTAATCGGACCGAATTCACCACCTGCCAGTTCTTGGATAAGTTGTGAAGCACGATCCATCGCCAGTTGAGGCAATTCAAAATCAACACCACGCTCATAGCGCTGTGAGGCATCGGTATGTAAGCCGAAACGGCGCGCACGTCCTGCAATCGCAAGCGGTGCAAAGAATGCTGACTCCAAGAAGATATCTTGAGTCTCATCACTCACGGAAGAAGCCAAGCCACCCATGATTCCTGCGATTGCCAAAGCTTGGGCATCATCCGCAATCACCATCACATCGTCAGACAACTCAACTTCTTGCTCATTCAGCAATTGCAGTTTTTCTTGGGCTTTGGCTTGACGCACCTGTACGGCACCTTCGATTTTAGCCAAATCAAAGGCATGTAGCGGCTGACCAAGCTCCATCAATACGTAGTTAGTGATGTCGACCAATAGACTATGCGTACGGATACCTGAACGAGATAAAGCCTGCTCCATCCACTCTGGTGTCGCTGCTTTCACGTTCACATTCTTGATCACACGGCCCAAATAGCGTGGTGCACCCGGTGTGGTCACAACCACAGGTTTTTCATCTGCAATAGTCGCAGCAACCGGTGTGATGACCGGAGCATTGACAGGCAACCGGTTAATCACCGCAATTTCACGCGCCACGCCACGGATACTGAAACAGTCACCACGGTTCGGGGTAATGCTGATGTCAATCACGTGATCATCTAATTTGAGGTATTCACGGATATTGACACCCACCGGCGCATCAGCTGGAAGTTCAAGCAGACCATCAATTTTGTCTTCTAAATCGATTTCAGAAGCACCACACAGCATGCCTTGTGATTCGATGCCACGTAATTTGCCTTTTTTGATTTTGAAATCGCCCGGCAAAACCGCACCAATCAGTGCAACAGGGGCTTTCATGCCTGGACGCACATTCGGTGCACCACAGACGATTTGTAACGGTGCTTCTAAACCGGCGTTCACGGTCGTGACACGTAAACGGTCTGCATCTGGATGCTGTTCAACGGTAAGGACTTCACCCACCACCACCCCGGTAAACGGTTTGGCAACTGGTGCCATGTCATCCACTTCCAGTCCGAGCATCGTGAGCTGATTGGACAATGTGTCGCTATCAATGGCTGGATTGACCCAAGTGCGTAACCAATTTTCGCTAATTTTCATATCTATTAAACCTTATACAATCCTGAAAAATGTCTTAAGCAAATTGGCGTAGGAAACGCACATCATTCTGGTAGAACATTCGTAGATCATTGATGCCATAACGCAACATGGCAAAACGTTCAACACCTAAACCAAAAGCAAAGCCTTTGTATTTATCCGGATCAATACCCGCAGCACGTAGTACGTTTGGATGCACCATACCGCACCCCAAAACCTCTAACCAGCGACCACGTTCATCCATAATGTCCACTTCCGCACTTGGTTCAGTGAATGGGAAATACGACGGACGGAAACGGACTTTGAGATCCTTTTCAAAGAACTCATTCAACAGGTTCACTAGCAAGCCTTTTAATTCAGCAAAGCTGGTATTTTCAGTCACATATAAGCCTTCGATCTGATGGAACATCGGCGAGTGGGTCTGATCCGAGTCACAACGATAGACACGGCCCGGGCAGACAATACGGATTGGCGGCTCCGAGGTTTCCATGGTACGGATTTGCACCCCTGATGTGTGGGTACGCAGCAAATGCGTCGCATCAAAGTAGAAGGTATCATGCATCGCGCGTGCCGGATGGTGACCCGGGATATTTAATGCTTCGAAGTTGTGATAATCATCTTCCACTTCAGGGCCAGTCGCTACGGTAAAGCCTGCTTTGGTAAAGAACTGGCAAATCCGTTCTTGAACCTGAGTGACCGGATGGATACTTCCCATATTTTGGCCACGGCCAGGTAAAGTAATATCGATGGTTTCACTGGCCAATTTTTCTTGTAATGCGGCTTGTTGCAATGCACTTTGACGCTCAGTCAAGGCACCGTTAATCGCTTCACGCACGGCGTGAATTGCGGCACCTTGAACTTTACGCTCTTCGGGATCCATTTTTCCGAGTGCTTTTGACTGCTCTGCAAGCTGGCTTTTTTTGCCCGTAAATTGAACTCGCACTTGATCGAGTGTAGCAAGGTCTTGAGCCGCTGCAATTGCAGCTAGCGCTTCAGTGGTCAGGGCTTCCAGTGACATAGTAACTCTCAAAGCAACAAAGTTAGAAATATAATAAAACTCGACATTCTAACAGTTTTTCTGTGCTGTGATGAAGATTCAGCAGCAGGAAAATTTATTGGCGCGATGATTTATAAACAGGATAAGATACGTACAATCTTGCTTTCATGAAACACTATGGCCCTCGATCAGATCTGGAAACAGCAACTCACACTGGTGAGTTATGGCAATGAATATCTGCAACAAAATTTACCGTTCAGCCGCTGGTTACAACATGCGATCTTTTTTCAGCATACATTTGAATTTCGTGACCTGCTCTCCCAGCATTTACTGGCACCCCATTTTCAAATCTGGTTAGAAGGCCTGAAAAAGCAGGGAGTATCCCGGCTCAGCCTGCATTTATCTTCTATTTTAAATGAAGAAAAAAATCCAAATGGCAATGTCGAATTACTCCCCTATTCTCATTTTATTGTCAGTCATCAGGGCAAGAAAAAAACCGCATGGATTTTAGGACATGAACTGGCGGAATGGTACACTGCAGAAGAAGCGTTTGTAGCTCCGCTGCATCAACGTAGCAACATCCAACAATCATATTTTTGGCGTTTTGAATTAAACCAAAAATTAGCCAAAAAAGTGGATGCTGACTTAGAAGCCGCTGCTTGGGCAGAGATTCAAAAATATACCAGCCAAGAATTGTTCCAGCATCCTTTGGCACAAGGTTATCAGGAGCCTGAACAATGCTATTTGCCCTACTACGGAATTTCACGTGAGCAGATAGAAGCCGTTCTAGGACAAGTTCCGGAACAAATCCAATTTCTTGCCGTATTACCGACAGACTACTCCGCAGACTTAGCCCATCAATTGCTGCATCGTATAGAAACCCTGTCCATTTTCATTGAACACAAGAAACAACATCCTTATAGCGAAAATAGAGAAATCCTTTCTCCCGAGGTACAGCTTAACCTACGACATTTTGCACAAAGAATTGATGATCTGTTTGCCAAACTCATTGTGAAGGCAGCGAATCACTACCAGTCTGCGGGTCTAGTCAAAGTGGAAACCCCAACCCCACTCGATACAGAAGTCACCACCAATCTTTCTGCACAACCTGCTGTTGAGAGTGCTGCAATATCCTCAGCGCAATCCACTCCCCACGCACACAAAGTAGGCGCCTCAGGAGTGATTAAACTGATCTTAGTCACGATCATCATCTGTGTAGTGGCCTATTATTTTGGTCTTTAAAACTAAAGCTGATTTTCAGGCATAAAAAAGACCGCATAAGCGGTCTTTTTTAATTCTATACAGAATTATGCAGCAAGAGCAGCTTTTGCTTTTTCAGCCAAAGCAGCAAATGCAACTGCATCATGCATAGCGATGTCAGCAAGTACGCGACGGTCGATGATCACTTGAGCTTTTTTCAAGCCATCGATCATACGGCTGTAAGACAAACCGTTTTGACGAGCACCCGCGTTGATACGCGCAATCCATAGAGCACGGAATTGACGTTTTTTCTGACGACGGTCACGGTAAGCGTATTGACCTGCTTTGATTACCGCTTGGAACGCTACACGATAAACACGTGAACGCGCGCCATAGTAACCTTTAGCACGAGTAAGAATTTTTTTATGACGGCGATGAGCCTGTACACCACGTTTTACACGAGCCATTTATAAATCTCCTTAGATGTATGGGCACATACGGCGAACTGAAGCAACGTCACTCACGTGAACCATTACACAGCCGCGTAATTGACGAATACGCTTAGCAGATTTTTTGGTCAAAATGTGGCGTTTGAACGCTTGTTTACGCTTGAAACCGTTAGCAGTCGCTTTGAAACGTTTAGCTGCACCACGGCGAGTTTTTAACTTAGCCATAACAACCTCTTTAAGCACCTGTTCGGCACGTTTGCACCATTGCAAAAACGACCTGCAGGTAAGGAATGCGACATTTTATAGCAAGTTTGTATAAAACAAAAGCACATCAGGATAATTTTAATGACGCACGCTCAGATCGCTCAGCCTATTTTTTCAGGATAATTTATGATTTTGCTTGAAAAGTCCACTTTTATTCAGGCGTATAATGGCCACACGAATTTATCCATTGAATGTTTATGTCTGCTCAACATGACGCGTTTGCGGCTTTACGCTATCGCGATTTCTCGATCATTACCCTCAACCAGTTCTGCCTGACCATTGCCATTCTGATTCAAGAAATTATTGTGGCGTATTCCCTGTACCAAATCACCAAAGATCCGCTCACTCTGGGTTTGATTGGCTTGGCGGAAGCCATCCCTTTTATTGGTCTGGCACTTTGGGGTGGTTACTTTGCGGATCGCTTCAACAAACAGACCATTATGAAAATCTGTCTGTTTTTTGCCATTCTACTTCCTCTTGTGCTGTGGCAACTGTTCCATCACCATGCTTTAGGAAACATCAGCATCGACACATTATCTTGGGGCATTTATGCGGTGATTTTTGGGCTAGGCACCATACGAGGTTTTTACAATCCTTCTGCGACCTCACTTAAACCTTTTTTAATTCCTAAAGCACTCTATACCAACGGTGCCACCTGGACCACCATCGGCTGGCAAAGTGGCGTGATTTTGGGTCCTATGCTGGGTGGCTTCATGTTGGCATTTTTAGGCCGGGAAACCAGCCTACTCAGTGTGGCATGCTTACTAGTGATCTGTTTTGTGCTGATCAATCTCTTACAGAAACGTTCATTTCCTGCCATCGAAACCACTAAAGTTTTTGAATCTCTTGGTGATGGCTTCCGCTTTATCTGGAACAGCAAAATTGTGCTCTGGGCCATTTCACTTGATTTGGTTTCCGTGCTATTTGGTGGGGTAATTGCGTTATTGCCTATTTTCGCCGAAGATATTTTAAAAGTAGGGCCGGAAGGCCTCGGATATTTACGCGCCGCTCCTTCGATCGGAGCGCTCATCACCATGATTGCATTAACCCGGTTCCCTCCCACAACACATGCATGGCGTAACATGTTGCTCGCGGTTGCCGGTTTTGGTGTGTTCACCATTATCTTTGCTTTTTCAAATACGCTCTGGCTCTCTTTGTTTGCACTTGCAATGACTGGTGCCTGTGACAGTATTTCCGTGGTCGTACGCCAGACGATTTTGCAGCTTTATCCACCAGAGAACATGCGTGGCAGGGTCGCTGCTGTGAATGGTATGTTTGTGTCTTCAAGCAATGAACTCGGTGCTTTTGAATCTGGCCTTGCAGCTAAATACATGGGAACCATTATGGCCACGGTGTTTGGCGGTTGTACCACTCTTTTGGTCGTCGCATTCAGTTGGATGCGTACTTCAGATCTATTCAAAGTGGATATTAGCCAAACTTTAGAGACAAAAAAATAATCAAAAAAAATCGAAAAAAACAGGCACCTTCGAATGCCTGTTTATATTGCTCAATATTTGAAATCAGTGAATACTTAGCAACCTGATCTAGGCCAGCACAATGTAATCTTGCATTCTCCAATATGAACAACTATATGAATTTTATGAAACCTGTCCTTGCTTTTTGCTTCTTTTCCAGCGTCCCCCTTTCGGTGTTACATGCAGCTGAGCCGAACACAACAAAACAGCTCATTGTACAAAAAAGTACAGCACTTCCGGCCCATCTGACCACCCGGATCCAATGGAACAAGTTTCCCAAGCCCCAGTATAAAAACGAAGATTTAAAAGAACAAAATCGTGCCGCAATCGTGCGTATCGTGACAGATGAAGAAGGACAGATCAGCAAGGCCACCGTGCAGGAAAGCACAGGGCTCACAGAATTGGACCAGCTGTTAGTCAATGCCGTTATGCAAGCTGAGGTTAAACCTTATCTGCAAGATGGCATCGCTTTACCTATCATTGGCTATCAGACCTTTAGCCTGAATTTACAGAATGAGGACAATGCTGCACTCCATGCCGTTTGTAACACCCCTTTTATGTCTCGCAATTGGCAGGCACAACAAGATGGAAAAAAGCGGACTTTTGTATATCTGACTCAACCACAGAATTTACAAATTCAACGCAGCCTGCTTGAACAAAAGCCGCGTCTGGTTAAATTCAGCTTCAAGGTGAATGATCAAGGATACATCCGCAAAGTCAAACTGGATAAGCGTTCAGGTGATGTGCAGCTGGACCAACAGATTATCCAGTCACTCCAACAGCAGCAAGTACAGGTTGCTCGCAAATTCTGGATCTATCGTCCCTCTACCCTGAAAGACCAAATCACGCTTAGCCTGCAAAACTGTCAGGCTGAAAAATAATTTGTTCTAAACCTAATGCTCTTCCAGCGGATTGCTGGATGAGCTGAATCTTAGCTCACTTGAATAGATAGAGCTTTCTGAACGGCGGGGCGTGCGGTTAAACGCTCCACATATTCTTGTACATAAGGATAGTCTTCCAGTTGGATACTCTGCCATTCATGCCGCAGAATCCACGGTAAAATTGCCATATCGGCAATCGAATATTCACCCGCAACAAATTTCTGTCCAATCAACTGTTTGTTCAGTACCGCATAAAGACGTTTGCTTTCGTTAACATAGCGTTCAATCGCATAAGGAATCTTCTCTGGCGCATAACGGCTGAAATGATGGTTTTGCCCGAGCATCGGGCCAAAGTTACCCATCTGCCACATCAACCATTGCTCGACCTCGACCCGTTCCTGCTCATCTTCAGGATAAAATAGCCCGGTTTTCCGGCCAAGATATTGCAGTATTGCTCCAGATTCAAAAACTGAAATCGGTTCACCACGGGGACCCTCCTGATCAACAATCGCAGGGATTTTATTATTGGGAGAGATATTTAAAAAATCTGGCTGAAACTGGTCATTTTCCTGAATATTGATGGGGAAAATTTGATAGTTGAGTTTCATTTCTTCCAGGGCAATGGTGATTTTATGGCCATTGGGGGTGCCCCAATAATATAAATCGATCATGTAGATTCCTTATCACACCGTATTTTTTAATATGCATTGATTGTTCTGTGAGATTTTATACCATGAATCAGTATGGCTTCGCAGTGCTTTCCCCATTGATTTTTTTAGAATTCAGCGCAACTTAAATATTAATAATTAATATAAAAATCATATATTTACAATAAAGAACAAATTACAACATCCAGTCTATTGAAAATTTTCCTGCATATTGAATAGTAGAGATTAGGTTCACTTGCCATTCAGAGAAGCACTCATCAAGGTAGCCGTCGAACCTTACCTTAACCCTTCCTTGTTGTTGACTCTAGGCTGAACATTGATCAGGAGGTCATATCAATGAATAACACCCATTTACCCCCACTGTTTCGACGCAGTTTAGGCTTTGACCGCATTAATGATTTTTTTGACTCGATCATGCAAAGCGACAATGCCCATTACCCTCCCTACAATATTGAAAAAATTGGAGAAAATGACTATCGTATCAGCGTCTCTGCTGCTGGTTTTTCACCGGAAGATCTCGAAATCAATCTCGATAATCAAGTGTTAACAGTCAGTGGAAAAGTTAAAAATGAAAGCAGCGATAAGACTGCAGAATATCTCTATAAAGGCATTTCTAACCGTTCGTTTCAGTTATCTCTACGTCTAGATCCCCATATGGAAGTTGAAGATGCCGATTATGAACATGGCTTGCTCAAAATCCAGTTAAAACGTGTGGTTCCTGAAGGTCAAAAATCCCGACAGATTCCGATTGGTCGTAAAATTGAAATTGATACTTCAGAGAATCATGATGAGGCACCACAGGGCCAGTAGGCCATTAACCCCACATAAAAAAAGCACTGCAAATGCAGTGCTTTTTTTAATGAGAACGTTACTTTTTCTTTTTCGGTCCAAGCAACATGCCCATCTGACGGCCTTCCATTTTTGGTGCCTGTTCAACTACACCAATTTCAGCGACATCCGCTTCAATTTTTTGCAATTGAGCAAGACCTAGCTGTTGGTGCGCCATTTCACGACCACGGAAGCGTAAGGTAATTTTCACCTTGTTACCTTCTTCAAGGAAACGAATAATGGCACGCAACTTCACCTGATAATCGCCTACATCCGTTGCCGGACGCAACTTGATTTCTTTGACTTGCACCTGATGCTGCTTTTTCTTGGCATCTTTTTGCTTTTGCTTTAGGTCAAACAAATGCTTGTTGTAATCCATGATCTTACAAACAGGTGGCTCGGCATTGGCCACGATCTCAACAAGGTCAAGATCGGCATCTTCTGCAGCACGCAACGCTTCCGCTAAAGAAACGATCCCTTTTTGTTCGCCATCCTCAGCAACGAGGCGTACTTCTTTTGCACGGATCTCGTCATTAATCGCAGGACGGTTACTCTTAACACCTTGTTGCTGGTTACGGTCAGGCTGTTTAATCTTTCTTACTCCACAATGTACCGGCCGCGTTCGGCTACGGCGACTTTCACTAGGTCAACGAATGCTTCAATTGACATAGTACCTAAATTTTTTCCTGAGCGAGTACGGACATTCACGGTGCCCTCCTCAACTTCACGGTCTCCAAGTACCAATAGGTAAGGAATTCGCTCGAGTGTACGTTCACGAATCTTAAAGCCGATTTTCTCATTTCTCAAGTCAGAAATAGCGCGAATGCCATTTTCTTTGAGTTTAGCGACCATCTGTTCACAGGCTGCACCTTGAGCATCAGTAATATTCATGACACAAGCCTGTACTGGCGCCAACCATGGCGGCATAAAGCCTGCGTAATGTTCAATAAGTATACCAATAAAACGCTCAAAACTGCCAAGAATTGCACGGTGCAACATGACGGGTTGATCACGGTCATTGTCTTCAGTCACATACGAGGCATCTAAACGCACTGGCAAGTTGAAGTCACACTGAATCGTACCGCACTGCCATACACGGCCCAAGCAGTCTTTCAATGAGAATTCAATTTTAGGACCATAGAATGCACCTTCACCTGGTTGCAGCTCCCATTCTAGACCGGCAGCATCCAAAGCATCCGCTAAAGATTTTTCTGCCAAGTCCCAAAGTGCATCATCACCCACACGTTTTTCAGGACGTGTCGAGAGTTTCATTTGCACTTCTTCAAAACCAAAGTCTTTATAAACGTCCAAAGTTAACTTGATGAAGTCTGCCACTTCCTGACCAATTTGTTCTTTGGTACAGAAGATATGCGCGTCATCTTGAGTAAAGCCACGTACACGCATGATCCCGTGTAATGAACCTGATGGTTCGTTACGGTGACATGAACCAAACTCGGCTAAACGGATTGGCAAGTCACGGTAAGATTTTAAGCCTTGGTTAAATACCTGAACATGACATGGGCAGTTCATCGGTTTTACCGCATAGTTACGGCTCTCTGAATGCGTGGTAAACATGTTTTCCGCATAGTTGGCCGCGTGACCTGATTTTTCCCAAAGAGAGAAATCCACGATCTGTGGCGTTTTGATCTCTTGGTAACCATTGTCCTGCTGCACTTTACGCATGTACTGTTCAAGTACCTGATAAATCGTCCAGCCATTGGCATGCCAGAACACCATGCCCGGCGCTTCTTCCTGCATATGGAACAGATCAAGTGCCTTACCGATTTTACGATGGTCGCGTTTTTCTGCTTCTTCAATGCGTTTGATGTAGGCAGCCAGCTGTTTCTTGTCTGCCCAAGCTGTACCGTAGATCCGTTGCAATTGTTCGTTTTTCGCATCACCGCGCCAATAAGCACCTGACATTTTAGTCAGCTTGAAAGATTTCAAGAATTTGGTGTTCGGCACATGCGGACCACGACACATGTCCACGTATTCCTGGTGATAGTAAAGACCCATTTGAGTCTCGTCTGGCATATCTTCAATCAGACGTAATTTATAATCTTCACCACGTTCAGTGAACACTTTGATCACTTCATCACGTAGGGTCATTTTTTTGATGACATCATAGTCCTGATCAATGAGCTTTTTCATGCGCTCTTCAATCGCAGCCATGTCATCTGGAGTAAATGGTTTTGTACTGAAAATGTCGTAATAGAAACCATCTTCAATGACGGGACCAATTACCATCTTTGCTTCTGGGAATAATTGCTTTACAGCATGACCCACCAAGTGTGCACAAGAGTGGCGAATAATTTCGACACCTTCGTCATCTTTAGGGGTAATGATTTGCAGGGTAGCGTCTTCAGTGATCAAGTCACATGCATCAACCAAACGGCCATTCACACGGCCAGCGACAGTATTTTTAGCAAGACCTGGACCAATGCTTTGAGCAACGTCCATCACAGATACAGCATGATCAAATTGTTTTTGATCGCCATTTGGCAAAGTGATAATTGGCATAAGAAAATCCTTAAGGAGTGATGCCCCGTACCATGGAGCATGTCACCGCGAGATTATGATCGAGGAGAACCTCAAAAGATAAAAACGGTGGATAGAGAATATATCAATTAGAATTTTACACAGGTTAACAAGGGGATGAAACTCTTTGGCTATGAAAAAGCCAAGAAACCTAAAACTTAGACTTTGACAAGTAACTTGACTGAACTGACGGGTCGCCGCTCAATTTAGGTATCAAAAAATCCAAAAAAGATATTAACCATATGATTTTTAATATTTTTATAAATTTATCAGTTACAAAAATAATATCAAACCTAAGACTAAAGCCTAAATGCTCTTATCCCGACGAATGAATATCTTTTAGCCAAGGGTAATAAATAATAATGAACATGGAGTAAATAAAAATGGTGAGTGCTTACGACGAATTACCGCGTACACCGGCAAATTTTGTGACTTTATCGCCTTTGCGCTATTTGGAACGTGCAGCATACATCTATCCAAATCAAGCTGCGATTATTCATGGTCAACGCGTGATTAGCTGGCGTGAAAAATACCAACGCTGCCGTCAGTTTGCTCATCAATTACATAAAATGGGAATCGGCCGTAATGACACCGTATCCGTACTGTTGCCAAACATTCCCGCCATGCTTGAGGCACATTTTGCCGTTCCAATGATTGGGGCGGTACTGAATACCCTCAATACCCGTCTCGATGCCAAAACACTGGCATTTATGCTGAACCATGCAGAAAGCAAAGTCTTGCTGGTTGATCCTGAATTTTCAGTGTTAGCGCAAGAAGCCTTATCCATGGTCGATCATGAAATTTTTGTGATTGATGTCAATGACCATGAATATAACGATGGCTTGACTCAGCCAATTGGGCAAATTGAATACGAAAGCTGGCTGGCCGAAGGGGATAGTGAGTTCGAATGGCACTTACCAGCAGATGAATGGGATGCGATTAGCCTGAATTATACTTCTGGAACCACGGGCAATCCGAAAGGTGTGGTCTACCATCATCGGGGAGCCTATATCAACGCAGCGAGCAATATCATTGCTTGTGGCATGATGCCACGGGCCACCTATTTATGGACACTTCCCCTGTTCCACTGTAACGGCTGGTGTTTTGCCTGGACCATCGCTGCCAATGGAGGCACCAATGTCTGCTTGCGCAAGGTGGATGCTGAACAGATTTTCAAATTGATTGCAGAACATAAAGTCGATTATTTCTGTGGTGCACCGATCGTGTTATCTATGCTGATCAACACCCCGGCTGAGAAAAAAACTGCATTTGATCACCGTGTTGAAGTGATGGTTGCTGGTGCAGCACCACCGGCTGCGATTATCGAAGGAATGCGCCATATTGGCATTAATGTCACGCATGTTTATGGTTTGACTGAAACCTATGGCCCATCTGCACTCTGTGCGTCTCAAGCAGGCTGGAGCGATCTGTCTATTCAGGAACAGGCGCAGCTGCATTCACGCCAAGGGGTGCCTTACCCATTACAAGATGGCATGAAAGTTCTGGATCCCGAAACCATGCAACCTGTTCCTCACGATGGTAAAACCCTGGGGGAAATCATGTTCCGCGGCAACATCGTGATGAAAGGCTATCTCAAGAATCCAGAAGCTACGGCAGAAGCCTTTAAAGGTGGCTGGTTCCACACTGGTGATCTGGCCGTATGCCAACCTGATGGCTATGCCAAGATTACTGATCGTTCTAAAGACGTGATTATTTCAGGTGGAGAAAACATTTCCTCACTTGAAGTAGAAGAGGTGCTATACCAACATCCGGCTGTACTCACCGCAGCCGTGGTGGCAAAACCTGACCCGCGCTGGCAAGAAGTCCCTTGTGCCTTTATTGAACTCAAAACCGGTGTGTCTGCAACACCAGAAGAACTGATTGAACACTGCATGAAAGGTCTAGCACGTTTCAAAGTTCCGAAAGATATCATCATCACGGAGATTCCAAAAACGTCGACCGGGAAACTGCAAAAATTTGTCCTGCGGGAATGGGCCAAAGAACGTGCCAACCGCCAGTTTGCAGAAAGTATTGTTTCTTAAGTCAAAGTCTCAAATAAAAAGCGGGCGCTCAATGCTCGCTTTTTTTTATGTTCAGACCAGCAAATCTGTCGCATCCAATACGTCGGTTTTTAGTGGGTTTTAACCAATAAAAAACGGCCATGTTTGGCCGTTTTGATGGGATCGAATCTGGTACTTAGGTATTATCGGAAATCAAAGCGACCTGCTGCACATAGTTAAATAATTTCAGCTTAGATGCAGCCAGCTCTTCTTCTGGCAGCTCCTTGGTCATATCTCGGTGAATACGTAACAAATGCTGACGTAATGTATGACGTTCTGCAGCATTATAAATTTTGGCAAATTCATTAATTACCGGATCACCCTGAGCAATAATACGGTCTACCCAACGCTGCAGTTGTGCGGTTTTTTTAGCGCCTTGCTGTGGCGTCAGGTAAGACAAGATCACCGTTTCATCTTCGTTACGCAGCAATTTACCTACACGCTGGAATTGACGACGACGTGCTTCATGTGAGCTGATATTCTGCACTTCAATCAACGCATCAATCAGGCGCTCATCGACCGGAAGTTTTTGAATCTGTTTGGGATTCAGCATTGCCAACTGCTCCCCTAAAGCTGCCATACGTTGCACAGCTTTTTTTTGTTCCGTTTTACTGGCCCGCCCTTCTAAAATTTCGAAATCTTCATCAGTAAAACGTTTTGGACGACGCGCCACAGTTATTCAGCCTCATAAAATTTTGCTGCAAATAATGCCTGAATCTCAGCCAAAGCCTGCGCTTCATCCGATCCTTCAATCACAATTCGCAAAGTAGTTCCTTTGCCGGCCCCGAGCATAAGCAAGGACATGATATTTTTCGCATCAACTAATTTATCGCCCTTGCCAATCTGGATGGTAGAACGAAACTTGGTGGTAACTTCAATCAGTTTGCCAGATGCGCGTGCATGTAAACCGAGTTTATTAATTACGTCAATCGTTGTGTCAATCATGACCAGTGCTTCATTTCTCTATGTAAGACCTGAATAGACCATTTTGCCTCAAGAGCCTTTTTGAGTCTATCCACAATATAAACTGAACGATGCTGTCCACCCGTACAACCGACAGAAATCGTCATATAATGCCGGTGACCTTCAGCGAATGCCGGCAACCATTTATCCAGAAAGTGATAAATATCATGAAACATGTCATTGGTCTGTGCACTGGCTTGTAAAAAATTGCGAACCGGTTCATCCAAACCACTGTATTTACGCAGTTCTAAATCCCAATGCGGATTCGGCAGATGGCGGACATCAAACACATAATCCGCATCCAATGGAATCCCGTGTTTATAACCAAATGACTGTAAGATCACAATCAGATTATCGGACTGCCCCAATCTGGACAGCAAGGTATGCTTGAGATCATGCACACTCTTGCTAGTGGTATCGATATGCACAGTTGCACGCAGCTGAATCGGCAGTAGTAGCGCCTTTTCTTCATGGATACATTGTGCCAGCGTATTAAAACGGCTGGTGAGCGGATGAGGCCGACGTGATGCACTAAAACGTGCAATCAGTTCTTCATCCTTAGCAGTCAGATAGATAACATCAACCGAGCCATGCCGCTTGAGCTGTTCAAAGACATGATCGAATTCTTGCATATCCTGACGGGTACTGCGGACATCGACCCCTAGGGCAAGCTGTTCCAGATTATTCTCACGGTCCAGCTTGTCAACAATTTCGGGAAGCAGGGCCAACGGCAAATTGTCGATACAGTAGTAGCCTAAATCTTCCAAGATCTGCAATGCAGAGGATTTTCCCGAGCCGGACTGTCCTGTAACAATCAAAATGCGCTTCATGGCCGCATGTTCCTTTTTTAGTTTTAGGCAGGCTGTAATTTCACCTGCAAATTATCAATCAAGCGTGTCGTGCCCAATTTAGCAGCCACAAATAACACAAGGTCTTGATTAAAATCATCAATCGGTTTTAAGTCTGGGGTACGTGCTTCTACATAGTCCACAACAAAGCCGGCTTCTGTCAACTGCTGTTTGATCGTTTCGAGCACTTCGGCTAAAGCCGTACCTTGCTGCAGTTGTTGCTGTGCATTTTTCAAACTTTGATAGATCGTCGGAGCGATCTGGCGTTGCTCTGTAGTCAAATAGCCATTACGCGAACTCAAAGCCAAACCGTCTTCTGCGCGAGCAATCGGCACACCAATCACTTCCAGCGGCAAATTCAGATCACGCACCAATTGACGAATCACGGCCAACTGTTGATAGTCTTTTTGGCCAAAAAAAGCAAATTTTGGCTGTACGATATTAAACAGTTTGGTCACCACAACCGCGACCCCATCAAAATGCCCCGGACGCGATTGACCACATAAATCATCCGTAATGCCGCTGACGCTGATGTTGGTTAGACGCGGCTGATTGCCATACATCTGCTCAACACTAGGTGCAAAAATAATATCGCAACCCACATCTGCTAACAATTGACTGTCTTGTTCCAAGGTACGTGGATAGTTGGCAAAGTCCTCATTCGGTCCAAACTGGATTGGATTCACGAAAATGCTCACTACAACCACATCACAAATTTTACGTGCTTCACGGACCAGATTCAGATGACCTTCATGCAGGTTCCCCATGGTCGGCACAAAGCCAATAATTTTTCTAGCCGTACGAGCCGGATTAAGTGAAGCAATAAGTCCCTGAATGGTCGTTTCTGTTTTCATCTGTTACAGCTCAACTTGGAAAGTATGTTCTTTTGCGGGAAAACTCTGATCTTGTACCGCAGCATGGTAGGCTTTAAAAGCATCCAGAATGGCAGTTTCTCCCGCCTGTTCTTTCATGAAATTACGTACAAAACGTGCTACACGACCAAAAGTCAATCCCAGCATATCCTGTACGACCAGCACCTGACCATCGGTTTCAGCGCCTGCACCAATACCAATCACCGGCACCTGCGGGAACAGCTCGGCAATTTCTTTGCCCAACTGCGCGGGCACACATTCGAGCAACAGTAAGGCAGCCCCTGCATCCACTACAGCCTGACAGTCAGCAATCAGACGGTCTGCAGCTTCACGGGTACGCGCTTGCAACTTGTAGCCACCAAACATGTGAACCGATTGTGGTGTCAAACCCAAGTGCACACAGACAGGAATCCCATTGCGTGCTAGCACTTGAATGGACTCACTGAGCCAAGCACCGCCTTCCATTTTGACCATTTGGGCACCGGCTTGCATGACTGTTTTGGCGCTGTTCAGTGCATCTGTCAGCGTGGCATAACTCATAAAAGGCAGATCAGTCATGATAAAGGCATGCTGATTACCACGGCGTACAGCTGCCGTATGGTACGCCATGTCGGCAACAGTGACCGGGAGGGTAGAATCGAGTCCCTGTATTGACATCCCCAAAGAATCGCCAATTAAAATACTGTCAATTTGCGCAATTTCCATGGCTTTAGCCATGCTTGCGTCATAGCAAGTCAAACAAGAAAATTTACGTCCTTCAGCTTTGAATTGTCTTAAGTCACTGAGACTAATCATGAAGATGTTCCTCTACAGGATTTCCTTCCAACATTGGAAATATTTTAGCAATCAGTCCAATCCTGCTCAGCAATGACCTGAAGTGTC
This sequence comes from Acinetobacter minutum, assembly GCF_035916735.1. NCBI lineage: Bacteria > Pseudomonadati > Pseudomonadota > Gammaproteobacteria > Moraxellales > Moraxellaceae > Acinetobacter > Acinetobacter minutum. The sequence continues at coordinate 70,799 of NZ_JAQIHG010000007.1, read as the reverse complement.
GAGTGCTGAACGGGTGCCAAGTTTTGTAGTGTATGTCCTTGAATCTGAAGACCGGGGTTCAAGTCAAGCAATGGGATGAGTACAAAATCCCGTTGTAAAATACCAACATGCGGTACCGTTAAACGTTCATGTTGAATCTGCTCATCGCCATAAAGCAGCAAATCCAGATCCAAGGTGCGCTCACCCCAATGCCGCAGTCTAATCCGCCCCGCTTCCTGCTCAAAGCGCTGTAACTGATCGAGCAGGTCAAGTGCAGGTAGCGTCGTATCCAGCTGCACAACAGCGTTGAAATAGTGTGGCTGATCTTGCGGCCCCATCGGCGGACTTTGGTAGAGTTTAGAGACCTGTACGGATCCTAAGGTGGCCAACTTAGCGACGGCTTCTGCAAGAATCTGGCGTGAATCCCCTAAGTTACTACCGAGTCCGATGTAGCTACGAATACTCATTGAGTCGGTCCAAAAATCACTTGGCTAAGATCACGCTGAACGCGCTTACGTTTTAAAATTGGATGATCCGAACGGATGCCCGGTGCAACTTCAACCGACTGAGTAGGTTGGCGTTCAGAACGCTGCTGCTCATTTGAACGAGCTTTACGTGCACGACGGCTGCGTGGCTCGGGTTCATTCACCAATGGTTCCAATTCCACAGCTACAGGCAAATCAGGGATTTCTTCGCTCGCTTTGCGGCGTTTCTTGGCACGCTGGCGGTTATACTGAGCAATCGCCTGTTCTTTCTGGTCGCTGCTCATTTCCTGATAATTTTCCCACCAGAGCCCCATGCCTTGAGTGGTCTCATCGCCAGATTTTTCGCGCAATAATAAAAAGTCAAATCCGGCACGGAAACGTGCATGACCGGCCAGTGCTTCAATCTGTTGTGGCTTTGGATTGAGCAATCGAGTCTGCATTTCCCAGACTTCACGAATAAAGGTTTCAGCAAAACGCGGAATGACGGTTCGGGTCGCCTGGCGTTTGAGCACATCCAGACCCGCCTGGGCACGTGCTTCAGCAGGCACAATCCCTTTACTCAAATAGAAATCACAGCGTTCCAGGAAGGGTTGCCATAACAGCACTGCATAGAAAAAGGCCGGGTTAATGGTTTTACCAATCTGGATACGTTGATCGGTATTTTTAGCTGCACGCTCGATAAACGGCGTAATATCAGGACGAATATCGGCAAAAAGTTGTTTCCAGATATCAAACTGGATCAGCATCGGCAAGACCCGATACAAATGCCCCATCGTAAACAGTTTTTGTGACTCATCATAAAGGCGATGTGGCGACACATCACGTAATAACTGGGTCATTTCTGGGGTGAAAATTTTGAGAATTTCAGGATCAATATCAAAATTCAATTTGGCTGCAAAACGCAATGTGCGCAGCATGCGTACTGGATCTTCTTCAAAACGAACCGTAGGATCACCCAGTAAACGCAAGGTTTTGTTTTCAATGTCCTCTACAGCATGACAAAAGTCCAGCACGATACCTTTACGTGGCTGATAGTACAGAGCATTGATCGAAAAATCGCGACGTGCAAAATCCTGTTCGATACTACCCCAATTATTATCACGCAGAATCATGCCTGCAGCACTGGTCATGGTCTTTTTCGGTGGTGCACGGAAGGTTGCTACCTCAATCAACTCTCGCCCAGAGTAGACATGGGCCAGTTCAAAACGACGTCCAATAATCCGGCAGCGGCGTCCAAACACCTCTTTGACCTGTGCCGGGGTTGCATTCGTCACAGCATCAAAATCCTTGGGATTAAGCCCAAGCATCATGTCACGGACACCTCCACCGACGATATAGGCTTCAAAGCCTGCTTTGGTGAGAGTATCAATCACATCTAAAATGGAAGAAGGTAATTGAGCGGTTGATAAACCACATTTTGACGCGCGCAAAGTTTGCAAAAGACGCTGTCTCCTACGTCTGGACGTAAAATTCAAGATGCCTAATCATATCTCTAACACAATCAAAGGGCAATTTGATTCTGGCTTCAATCCGTATTTGTTCATTAGGTGACTGCTGTTGCAGCGCCACCTATTTACAGGCTTAAACGGTCACGGTTTTTAGCCAATAATTTTGGCCCAATCCCCTTAATATTCTGCAACTCATCGACACTTTTAAAACCGCCATTTTTTTGCCGGTAATCCAGAATGGCCTGTGCTTTCTTCTCACCAATCCCGCTTAACTGCTGCAGCTGTTCCAGGGAGGCCTGATTCAGGCGAATTCTGTCATTGGAGCTGCTTTGCTGGGTCGGTCGAGCGAGGTAATGGTCCTGCAGCTGTTTTTGTTTTAAGCGTTCATCATGAGCCAACTGCTCAGCTTTCCATTTCAGATAAGATTGATCAAAGGATTGGGCGTATACGCATGTCCCGATCAGTCCCCATCCAAAAAGAATCAGCAGGATGAGGCTAGGTATGCGTGTTCCCCATAATATTTTGTAATTTTTCATGTTCTGTCGCCTTTGTTTTTAATTGTTGTTTTGCTTGCTCCCAAAGCTGATCCATGTCTTCTAAGCTCATGTCCTCTAAATTTTGTTTTTGTTGTTGAGCTTGTACTTCCATCAATGCAAAGCGACTGCGGAATTTATGGATCGTTCCCAAGAGAGCCTGTTCACTCGACAACCCCAGTTTACGACCAATATTCACCAAAGAGAACAAACAATCACCAAATTCCTCTAGCATTTCATCGGAATTTCCTGTCTGCATAGCGTCACGCAACTCTGTCAGTTCTTCTTCCAGTTTGTGATAAGCCCCTTGGACATCAGGGAAATCAAAGCCGATTTTTGCCACATTTTTCTGAATCTGCTCGGCCTGAGAGAGTGCTGGTCCCGGTTTAATTTCATCCAGACGCGCACGAGGTTTGCCCTGTTTTTCTTGCTGCTTGATGCGTTTCCACAATGCTGCAACATCTTCAGCACTCAGTTGAGCAAACTGTTCTGCCTGAAATACATGGGGATGACGGCGAATCAATTTCGTACTGATCGCCTCAACAACATCCTGAAAATTAAAGGCGCCCTGCTCCTGATACATTTGTGACTGAAACACCACCTGCAACAGGAGATCGCCCAACTCATCGCGCACATCATCGCTATTGCCAAAACGGACTGCGGCTTCTACTTCATAAGCTTCTTCAATGGCGTATTTGGTCAGACTCTCAGGCGTTTGTGCCTGATCCCATGGGCATTGTTCACGCAACTGCTGCATAATCTTTAATAAATTTTCCATGGAGTCCTCTTGTTCTTTATAGGCTTTAAAATGATCGGGATAGCGCCATCGATGATCTTTTGACAATGATCCCGTGATAAAAAAACCTGCCGCAGCAGGTTTTTTTAGACTGAACTAATTCTAATTCCCTTGTACCAGGCGGCGGGCACTGATAATTCCGGGCTGCTGTTCTAAACGAGCCAATAAGCGTGATAATTGCGCCAAGCCTTTGACTTCAATCAGCAACTTCATATTGGCAATCCCATCCGCTTCAGAGATGGTATTCACCTGACGGATATTGATCTGGTCTGAGAAAATCACCTGGGTCAAATCTTTGAGCAGACCACGGCGGTCATAAGCCTCAATGACAATCTGCACACTCTGACCACGGGTCGGCTGCATTTCCCAATCCGCTTCGACTGCACGTTCTGGTTCCTGCCCAATCATACGCTGATAATCAGCACAGCCAATTTTATGGATGCTCACACCACGATTTAAGGTGATGTATCCCGCAATTGATTCGCCATGCACCGGTTGGCAACATTGCGCGATATGCAGCTCAACATTGTCCAAACCATCAATCAGAATCCCATGCGCGGACAAGGTATGACTCGCCCGTGGATTCAACGTTGGCTTCAGCACCAGTTCAGGCTCATCCTGATCCAGATGCATATGGCGGTTCACCTGATTGATCAGAGAATGCAGGCTAATATCACCATTGACCAGTCCAATCAGGATATCCTCCCCCGTTTTCACATTGAAATGATTGCAATAATCACTCAAATCGATACTTTTCGGGTGAATGGCTAAACGGGACAATTCCTTGTTGAGAATTTCACGTCCGACTTCCAGATTCTTGCTGCGATCCTGTTGGCGGAACCAGTGGCGCAACTTGTCACGTGCCCGTGCGGTCTTGATGTAACCCAGCGAGTTGACTAACCAGTCCCGGTTCGGCTCACGGTCTTTCTTGGTCAGGATCTCAACCTGTTCCCCGGTTTTCAGGGTATAGGTCAGCGGCACATAACGTTGGTTGACCCGTGCGGCATAGCATTTATTACCGACTTCAGTGTGTACATGGTAGGCAAAATCCAGAACGGTCGAGCCACGTGGCAACTCTTTAATGTCACCATCACGGCTAAACACATAGATTTTTTCAAAATCTTCGAACTCCTGAATCTGCTCGAAATTTTCGCCTTCCTCTTCAATCTTGTGGGCACTGGCCTCGTTGCGCTCCTGATAGTGCTCAAGCACTGCACGCAACGAATGCAAACGATGGTTAAAGGAGTGGTCGGTATTCTTGGCACCTTCTTTATAGTTGAAGTGCGAACACACCCCTAACTCGGCCTCTTCATGCATTTCCTTGGTGCGGATCTGCACTTCCAGCGATTTGTTTTCCGCGATTACAGCAGTATGTAACGAGCGGTAGCCATTGGCTTTAGGATTGGTAATATAGTCATCAAATTGGTGCGGAATATGACGCCAGATCTGATGTACAATCCCCAGCGTGTGATAGCACTCGGGTACAGAATTGACCAATACGCGCACGGCACGAATGTCATACAGCTGATCAAAACTCAGGTTTTTGCTTTTCATTTTTCGATAAATCGAATAAATGTGTTTTACCCGTCCGGTGATTTCCGCCTCAATGCCATAATTGGCCAGCTCATTTTTCAGTTTATCAATGACAAACTGAATATATTGCTCGCGTTCCAGACGTTTTTCATTCAGCAAAGAAGCAATTTCTTTATAACGATCCGGCGCCAGATAACGGAATGCTAGGTCTTCCAGCTCCCATTTCAACTGTGCGATGCCCAGACGGTGCGCCAACGGCGAGTAGATCGTTAGAATTTCACGTGCCACACGTTCCTGACGTTCACGACTGGATTTGGCCAGTTCACGCAGGGCAAAAGTACGTTCTGCAAGCTTGATCAATACGACACGGACATCTTCTGTCACCGAAATCAGCATCTTATAAATGCCAGTTAAATGCTCACGCTGGTTATTATTAAAATGATCTTCGAGACGTTTATTTTTTTCGATCAGTTCAGAGAGCTTACCCATCGCCAGAGTACCCTTGACCAGGTTATAAACCTGCTCACCAAACAGGGCTTTGACCTCTTCTAATGGGGTAATGCCTTCGCGCACACTGCGGTACAGCACAGCCGCAGATAAAGTGTCTTCATCGACATATAAATGTGCCAGAATATCGGCCATGCCGATTCCGGTGGTAAAGGTGTTGTTACGATGACTGACGGTGGTTTCTAACTCTTTTTTTAAGGTCAGTTGCGCCACTTTTTCTAAACGCTGTAGAACTGCCCCTTCATAGATCGCGCGCACTCGGTCCAACCAAGAAGCCAATCCCATCTGGGCTTCTGCGGCATGTTCTACAGTCGCGTCCTCAGACAGCTCAGTGAGTTGTCCAGGCAATTGTTCACGTACTGTGACCATACCATTCTCCTGTCAATTTAAAACTCATATTTTTAATCGTTTATCTCTTGGATTTTTTCGAATAAAGCAATCGATTCAACATGTCCGGTATGTGTAAACATATCCATGACCCCTGCTTTTTTTAACTGGTAACCGTGCTGAACCAAAATCCCTGCATCTCGCGCTAGTGTAGCTGGATTACATGAAACATAGACGATTCTTGTGGCGGAAAATTGCGGAATATACTGCATTACTTGCTCCGCGCCTGAACGTGGCGGGTCAATCAATAATGCATCAAATCCCTGATTGGCCCAAGAATGATGCGAAAAGTCTTTTGTTAAATCTTGTGAATAGAAACTTACGTTCGACAACTGATTCTTTTGAGCATTTTCCTGACCTCGCTGTACCATGTCATCGCTGGCTTCAACTGCCACCACCTGACCGGTTTCTCCTACACAACGTGCGAGAGGCAAGGAGAAATTACCCAAACCACAAAACAGATCCAGCACCCGTTCGCCTTTTTTCAATTCAAGCAATTCACATGCCAGCTTCACCATTTGCGGATTCACTGTGGAATTGACTTGGGTAAAATCGAGCGGCGAGAAGCCAAATTCAATATCAAAGGCATCCAGACGGTAATGCAGACGCATCGCGGCTGTCGGATCATCTACACGATGCAGCGTTTCTGCAGCACCGGGCTGCAAATACAGTTGCCACTGCCTTTGTAACGTAAATTGTTTTAATTGGTTGACATCCGATGTCGACAATTTTTCAGTATGCCGCACTAGCAGTGCAACTTCACGATCTCCCATCGCCAATTCTATATGACCGATCGCCGCTTTGCCTTTAAGACTTTCGAGTAATAGCTTCAGATCGGGAAGTGCCTGACTCAGCACCGTATCCAACACAGCACAATCCTGAATCGGCGTCAGCCGGTTGCTTTGCCGCTCACGGAACCCCATCAGTAACTGCTGTTTCTGTGGTAGATAACGCACCCCAATACGCGCTCGACGGCGGTAATCTTCCCGGGTTGAACGCAAGGGAGCAAGCCAGGTTTCTGGGCAAATTCCGGCGAAATGTTGCAGGTGTGAAGCCAGAACCTGCTGTTTCAGCTTAATCTGCTCATCTGCCTGTAAATGCTGTAAATTACAGCCCCCACAGACCGTAAAATGCGGACAAATCGGCTCAATACGCGTCGCTGCAGGTGCACTGAGCAGTTCAATACAGTCCGCTTCTTCCAGGCGCTTGTTGACCTGGGTAATTTTGGCCCGAACCGTTTCACCGGGTAGTGCATAGCTGATAAAAACCTTCTTGCCCTGCTTGTCTGCCGGATGTTCAGGATGACTGCCATAATGTGCAATTCCCCGACCTTCATGAGAGAGTGACTCTACCTGAAAGGTATAAACGGGGGAAGGAAGCCGACGAGATGGGGCACGGTGTTTCAAAGCAATAACCTAATCCGGCAAAGAGGAAAGAAATGTTTGGGTAAACGGTGTGTGTGCTGCACTTTGCCGCCATAAGGACAAAAATTCAGCATGTTGCGGTTGCGTGGTTAAATACTGCCAGGTGGCTTGCAGCCAAGCCAGATGATCCTCACTCAGCAACTGTCCTTTCAGCAGCAGCCACCGCAGATAAACCAGCCAGGTATTCAGCACATCCCCTTCACAATAAGAGGTTAATTGCTGCCATTGTTGCTGTCGAACATATTCCGGCACCTGATAACCTAAACCACGCTTGCCAGGAAAACCGAGCAGTTGTGCAATATCATCCAGTTTCTGGAAGTTACGCCCATTAAACATCGCCATCACATCCATCAGATCCACATGGCGCTGATGGTAACGATTCTGGTAGTTATTATAGCGTTTTTGCGTGTCAATTTCGCCCTGATCAAACAGCGCAGGTGCAGACAGACCATGATACATGGCACGGAACAGGATGACCGGTAAATCAAACTGTGAACCGTTCCAGCTCACCAACACCGGATGACGCTTGTCAAAAATGGAGAGGAATTTCCTGAGCAGTTCCGCTTCACTGTCCTGTTGCTGGCTGAAGGAAAATAGCTTCATACCATGTTCATCAATCCACAAGCCGGAAATACAGACAATTTCATGCAGCGGAAGACGCTGAAAATCGGTTCCAGCTTCTTGGCGGCGCAATTTGGTCAATGCCTGCTCAAGATCCTGTTCCGGCAAATCCAGATCATGCAAATGCGCCCCAGCCTTAAGATCCGTCAGGGTTTCGATATCAAACACCAATACAGGGAAACGCATTTGCTCAGATTTCCTTTATTCTGGATCTTGAACCGAGAACAGACCGGTCGAAAGATAACGATCACCACGGTCACAGATAATGCAGACAATCACCGCATCCGGCTGTTCATGCGCAATTTTGAGCGAAGCCCAAACTGCACCACCGGATGACGTTCCCGCACTGATGCCTTCTACCTTCGCCAATTTACGCATGGTCTTTTCCGCTTCGATTTGTGGAATATCAATAATGCGGTCAATACGGCTACGATCAAAAATGGTCGGCAAATAGGCTTCTGGCCAACGGCGGATTCCCGCAATACTTGAACCTTCCGACGGCTGTAACCCAACGATTTGAATATCGGGATTTTGTTCTTTTAGGTATTTTGACACACCCATGATGGTGCCTGTCGTACCCATCGAACTTACGAAGTGAGTAATTTTACCGCCAGTTTGCTGCCAGATTTCAGGACCTGTAGTCAGATAATGCGCCTCAACATTGTCCGGATTACCAAACTGGTTTAACACTAGTCCTTGACCTTCGCTTTGCATCTTCGCAGCCAGGTCACGTGCACCTTCCATGCCCTGTTGCTGGGTCACTTCAATCAGCTCGGCACCATAGGCCAACATGGCATCTTTACGTTCCTGACTCATGTTGCTTGGCATGATGAGTTTCATTTTATAGCCACGCATCGCCGCTACCATGGCCAACGCAATCCCGGTATTTCCACTGGTTGCTTCGATCAAGGTGTCACCCGGTTTAATCTGACCACGCTTTTCCGCCTGCATGATCATATTATAGGCAGGTCGGTCTTTCACGGATCCGGCCGGGTTGTTTCCTTCTAATTTTGCCAGAACCGTGGCCTGGGTATCTGCCGCCAGTCGCTGTAAACGGACTAAAGGTGTTTTGCCAACATAATGGTCTAACAAAAATTCATCTGCGAGGAAATCAGGATGTGTATTACTCATTATATGCACCGATATCGAGGTGACCGGTATTGTATGAAAAAATGACTAAAGCTGCACACATTTCCCGGGCTTTATTTCAAAACTGCTTAAAGCATCATCAGTTGGCAACAAAGCATGTTAAGATGCGGCGCATAGGGATCCAATTGCTTTAACCATGTCAAATTTCGATAAGAAACTACTAAAGCGCCTGCACTTAAATCATGCTTATGGACAGCTGATTGCATTGATTTTTGTGCCCATTATGATTCTGGCAGCTGTCGGGACGGAACTGGTGCTGAGCGAGACGTCTAATGCCGCACGTTCCCAGCAGCGGCAAACGGCGCTGGTCATTTTGACCCGCTATCAGGCCACGGCAACCCAGTTGCTCAACATGCTGGATAGCCAACCCGAGCGCCGCCGTGATGCTGAAATCGCATTACAAAATATGTTGCACGAGCAATTCCTGTCACGTGCCGCCATTATCGATCAGCATGGGAAAAACCGGGTCAGTGTCGGATTACAAACTCAACGCTCATGGCCGATATTCAAACAGGACGCGACTTTTTTTGGCCCAATTGTTTCACATGGCAACCATGTTTACGGCATCCGCATCAACAATAAAATTCCGCATCCAGCCTGGCTGGTGATTGAGCTGGACAACCAGCCGCTGACCATCTCGCATTATCGAATTTTAATTGTACTGATCGCGACCGGTCTGATTACCTTACTGTTGCTGCTGTTATGTCTGAATTTCTACTCACGGCGCTGGATTGCCCCGATGTACGAAATTCGCATGCAGTTACAGCGGGTCAATGCCGACACCTTGGATCAGCACATGGTGATCAACAGTACCGGTGAGCTACGCCTGCTGCAGCGTGATATTGCCAATCTGGTTAAACGCCTGCATTACAGTTTTCTGGAACTGAAAGAACATACCGAACAGACTGAAGATGACCTGCGTCGCACCCTCGACACCCTGGAAGTGCAAAACATTACCTATCGTCAGGCACGGGATCAGGCGATTTCAGCCAACCAGTCCAAATCGGTTTTTCTCGCCAATATCAGCCATGAATTGCGGACACCACTGAACAGTATTGATGGCTTCATCCATCTGATGCTACGCCAGGGCAACCTCAGCAATGAACAGAAACTTTACCTGCAAACCATTCGCAAATCCTCAGCGCATCTGTTGGCTCTGATCAATGACGTCCTAGATTTTTCCAAGATTGATGCTGGCAAACTGGAACTGGAAACTGCGCCATTTGACCTGGAAGAAGCCATTTTTGATGTGATGGACATGCTCTCACCGCTGGCAGCACAAAAACATATCAATATGGCATTCTATTATGCTGATGATGTCCCACAAGAAGTTATTGGTGATGCCTTACGTTTCAAGCAGATTTTAACCAATCTGATTTCCAATGCCATCAAGTTCACTCCGGATGGTGAAATTATTGTGCGTGCGCGGATGGAACATGATGATATCGGACAATGCCTACTACACTTTAGTGTGCAGGACAGCGGTATCGGTTTAAGCGGAACAGATCGCAAGAAACTGTTTGAATCCTTCTCGCAAGGCGATGCGTCTGTAACGCGTCAGTTTGGCGGTACCGGCTTAGGCCTCGCGATTTCAAAACAACTGGTGCAGTTGATGCAGGGCCAGATTGGTTTTGAAGACAATCAGGAACGTGCGCCAACGGCCAAAGGCTCAACCTTCTGGTTTACCGCCCGGTTTGCAGTAGATGAAGATCACGGCATCGAGCATCCAAGCTTTGCCGAATTAAAAGTGATTTCTTATCTAGCCCATCCGGCAACGGCGAATATTTTGCGGCATTATCTGGAAGATTATCAGGTACAGCATATTGAAAGTGCATCTATTCTCGACCTGTTCAGCCGTCTCAACCAGCTCCCGCAACAGGTTGAAAACACCTGGTTGATTGTTGACCACAGTGGTGACAGTGAGGCTCTGCTGCGTGAAATTCGTCACCGTTATACGGGCAATCTGGCGGTATATGGCTACCAGATGGAATTGTCGCCAACTATGCTGAATGATTACCGTGCACGTGCACTGTATCAGCCACTGAGCCGTCATGCGCTGATTCAGTTACTCGGCAATGAACCGGTCTTCGATGAGCTTCAGCAAAAGGCCTTTGATGGTCAGGGCTTACACATTCTGGCCGTCGACGACCATTTGCCCAACCTGATTGTCTTGGAAGCTTTGCTGGGTGAACTGAATGTCACCACCAGCAAGGCACAAAGTGGCCAGGAAGCCTTGGCGCTGATTGAACAGCGTCTAAAACGTGGTGAAGCAGCATTCGATCTGATCTTTATGGACATCCAGATGCCGGTCATGTCGGGTATAGATACCACCCGTGCCATCCGTTCACTCGAATCGACGCTGGAAAATGTCCGTCATCCGATTATTGCCTTAACCGCCCATGCGCTGGCTGATGAAAAACAGAAATTACTAAAAGTCGGTATGGACGATTACGTGACCAAACCAATCCAGATTGAACAGATTATTCAGATTCTGACCGAATGGACACATAACAGTTTTAATCAGCAGCAAAAAAATAATGATCATGCTGTGATGATTGCCGCGCTCGACCCCGACATTTTAGATTGGCAGCAGTCGGTACAGCTAGCGGCCAACAAGGAAGAGTTGGCACTGGATCTGCTCAAAATGCTGATTGACAGCTTCGCCACGGAACTGGCGGAAATGCAGCAATTGATTGAACTGGAAGATTTTCCTCAACTTGAACACGTCCTGCACCGCTTATATGGCGCAACACGTTATGTTGGAACGCCAAAATTACAACGGATCAGTGGGGAGTTTGAGCAGTTTATTTCCACCTTACGCAAAGAACGCCGCCGTGCCGATGAGGCCTTTATTCAAGAAACCCTGCGTCGTCTGGACGACCTGCAACTGGTCATTCAACAAGTCACCGAAGCTGCCCAGCACCTGCTTTCCAAACAGGACGCCTAAGGCCACGACTCGACTAAAGTCAGGTGAGTCACACATTTATCGTGACTCGCCTGTCATGTATGCTGTTCTTGCTCATGCTATGCTCAGGCCTGAGAAGAATAAGAGTCGCGTCCCATGGCATTATTAAGAATTGAACAGCACAACGGCATTGCGACGGTTTATCTGAACCGACCGGAAAAACGCAATGCGATGAGTTTCGCCCTGTTGCAGGAATTAATCCAGACCGCCCAACAATTAAAAAAAGACCGCCACTTACGCTGTGTCATCCTCACCGGTGAAAGTCAGGTTTTTAGCGCGGGGATCGACCTGAGCGATCTGAATCATCCGAAAAATCGTGCTTATGCCGCATGGGAATTATTAAAACCCGGCCCTAGCCTCTTTCAAAAAGCCTGTCTGATCTGGCAGGAACTTCCCGTACCGGTGATCGCCGCCTTGGAAGGCTTCTGTTTTGGTGCAGGCATGCAGTTGGCGTTGGCTGCAGATTTACGGATTGCCCATCCCCACACCCAGATGTCGATCATGGAAAGCCGCTGGGGACTGGTTCCAGATATGGGATTGACCCGCTCTCTGCAAAGCCTGATCGGTATCGACCAAGCCAAAGAACTGACATTTACCGGACGTACATTTAACGCAGAATATGCTCACAGCATTGGCTTGGTCAGCCATCTGGATACAGCACCCTTAAACCGTGCCTATCTGCTGGCAGAAGAAATCGCCCAGCGTTCGCCCGATGCAATTGTGGCGGCCAAGCAAGTATTGAATGCCATGTTATTGCAACCACAACGTGCCCTACGCCTAGAAAAAATTTGGCAGTTCAAATTGTTGCTGGGAAAAAACAGCCGTCGAGCCAGACAAAAAGACCGTCAATCCGACCTGACATTTTTTCCACGCCAATATTCATAAGAGAGGCCATATGATTTTCGATCGTCATACCAAAATCGCATTTTTAGGACTCGGCTTGATGGGAAGCCGTATGGCCAGCCGTCTCATACAAGCGGGCTTTCAGGTGGGCGTGTGGAATCGCACGGCTTCCGCCTGTGATCCACTGGTCAATATCGGGGCAGAAGCTCTTGATCTATCCAATATTGGCAAATATCAGGTGATTTTACTTTGTCTGGCAGATGATCACGCGGTTGAATCTGTTTACCAGCACATGCAACCTCACCTCAAACGCAATCAGGTGATTGTGGATTTCTCTAGCTTATCTGTGGAAAAAACCAAACAACTGGCACAAGCCGCCCATCAACAACACGTCACCTGGATTGACTCCCCCGTTTCGGGTGGCACGGCAGGTGCAGAACAAGGGACGCTGGTGATTTTCGCCGGCGGTCATGCAGCGACAATCGACAATTTAAGCCTGATTTATAATGTCCTATCACAACGTGTGACCCGTATGGGCGACAGCGGGACAGGACAGGCGACCAAAATCTGCAACCAGTTGATCGTCGCAGCTAACAGTACCTTGATTGCTGAAGCAGTGGCACTGGCTGATCAAGCTGGCGTGGATACCCGCCTGCTTGCTCCGGCCTTGGCCGGTGGTTTTGCCGATTCCAAACCTTTCCAGATTCTGGCACCTCGTATGGCGACCCATACCTTTGAGCCGGTTCAATGGAAGGTACAAACTTTATCGAAAGATCTGAACAATGCAGTTCGTCTGGCGCAAAGTTATCAGTTGTCGATTCCAGTCGCACAGCGTGCATTGCAGCAGCTACAGGCCCATCAAGACAGCGGCAACGGTCAAAAAGACCTCGCCAGCATCATTGAATACATCGAACAATAAACTCACCCTCACAATGGAGCGCGACACATGAGTAAACTGGCAGTCAACTTGTCCATGATCTTTACTGAAGTTCCCCTCATTCAGCGTTTTCAGCAAGCGCATGAGCACGGTTTCAGACATGTAGAAATCCAGTTTCCTTATGAGTTAAGCATTGAAGAGATCCAGGTTCAGTTGATTCGTTATGACCTGAGCCTATGCCTGATCAATGCACCTGCCGGGGACTTGATGCAGGGGGGTAACGGACTGGCTGGTGTCCCAGGGCAAGAAGCTGCATTTTATCAGGCCGTTGAGAAAGCGATTGCTTATGCCAGTGCACTCAAGGTACCGAATGTGAATATTTTGGCTGGCAAGCAGCCACTCGATGCCGACCTGCTCCCTTGCCTCAATACCTTAGCCAAAAATCTCAAGCTAGCGACCCATATGCTCAGCGATGTTGGAATTCAGACGGTCTTTGAAATGATCAACGGCACTGATATGCCCCGTTTTCTGGTACAGAATATTGCCCAGGCACAAGAAATGCTCGAGGCCGTTAATCATCCGGCGTTAAAAATGCAATATGACTGCTACCATATGGCCATGATGGGAGAGGATGTACTGGCAGGATTACAGGAAAACATCGAACAGATTGGACATATCCAGTTTGCTGACTGCCCAGGTCGCCATGAACCGGACACCGCACAAATCGACTTCGCAACAATTTTTACCTGGCTCAAGCAAAGCAATTATCAGGGTTATATCGCAGCAGAGTATCGTCCACAGGCACACTCCAGTCATTCTTTCGCCTGGAAACAGAAATATTTTGCCGATCATTTACAATTTTAATGTCGGTGCTTGATTTGAAATTTAAGGGTAAAGACGCTATATTAGATCATGAGTTATTGTCAGGAAATTACCACCTTTATGAATTTAGAACCATCGCCCAGCGCTTCTAATTCTTACGATCTCGCCATGAATGCTCAAAATCAACACGTTCAAGCTTGCCTCAATGTCGTGCGTGAAGCTTTAGTTGATGTAAAAGCCAAAGATATTATCGAACTTGATGTCAGCAATATCAGCAATGTTGCCGATGCGATTGTAATCGCCAGCGGCACCTCTACCCGTCACGTCAAAGCACTTGCCGACAATGTGGCTGAAGAAGCACGCAAAGCCGGTTTCCGCCCGATTGGCGTAGAAGGCGAACGTGATGCTGAATGGATCCTCATCGATCTCGGTTTCGTTGTCGTTCATGTCATGTTGCCAACAGCACGTAAATTTTACGATCTTGAAAGCTTGTGGCGTGTCGCCCCGGAATCCGTGGCTTAAGGACCCGATACACTTCAAATGAATAGAAAAGCGACCATCCGGTCGCTTTCTGTTTTTAAGGTCTCGCTACAACAGCTGGTGCAGGTCAACATCGGGAAAGGTATTTTTCACCTGCAACCTGCTGCGTGCATAAATCTGGTCGGCCTTGGCAGGTCCATAAAACTCACAATAGACTTCATATAACGCCGTAATCACTTTGGCATAACTGCTTAACGGTACAAACTCCAGAAAATCTAGCGCATCCACTCGCTGTAACGGATCAACCGAGAGCTTAAGTAAGTGCAGCTGGGCTTTAACTTCAGCGTCAAATTCTGCACGATCCACATCAGTGACAGTATGCACCACCTGCTGGATAAACTGGATAAAAGCATCTGTCAGATAACCGGAAACCAGCGTTTCGTGTTTCGTTTGCCCTTGCTCAGCTGGAGACTTTCCTTGAAGACGCACCTGTTTTTCCACTTGTGCAATTTCAAACAGCAGCTCCCGCAGCATTTCCTTACGCTGCTGTTTTAATAGGTCCGTCGTACAAATGTCTTGCAAAAAACGGTTCAGCACAAAGGACGGCTGATTGCCATACTGCTGTTCCCAATATTGTACGATCCGCTCAAGCACATTGCCCTGCACAAAACGGCTCAGGCCTTTGGCAATTGCCTGTTTCTTTTGTGCAACCGATAAAACGTCTACAGACATCTTGACCTCCTTAATGTCGTGTTGTCATATCGTCGGTTTCAAAGGTCACGTCACGCTGGAATTCCGGATAGCACAACTCGGCATGCTCGGTATAGTCTAGGCCACGTTGTTCATGCTGTTTGCTGACCCGCAATCCACCGAGCACTTTATCAAGAATCTTGAATACGATGAATGCTACCCCGAATCCCCAAACAAAGGCCACGCCCACACCTAATACCTGCACACCAATAATTCCAGGATTAAACATCTGCTTCTCAAAGAAGATCCCGGCAGCCAGTGTTCCCCAAACACCACAAAAGCCATGAACCGCCACTGCATCCACCACATCATCAATCTGAAATTTCTCTAAAATGGTGGGCAATATACTGACCAGCAGCCCCGCCACTAACCCAGTCACAATCGCGAACAAAGGTGTCATGGTGGCACAGCCAGCTGTCACTGCAACCAAACCACCCAGTGAGGCATTAATACTCGAACGCATCAACATAGCCTTGCCACGCAATAATGCCCAGAGCATATATGCTGTTGCTGCTGCACAGGCCGCCAAATGGGTGTTTAATGCAATCCGGCCAATACTGACATCTGCACGCACAGTAGATGCTGCATTAAAACCAAACCAGGCCAACCATAAAATGAATCCCCCCAAAGCGACCAATGGCAGATTATGCCCTGCCAAATAATGGCTTTGACCATGTCGACCAAAACGCCCGAGACGCGGTCCCAAGACCATAATGCCTGCCAGCGCTACCCAACCACCAATTGAATGCACTACGGTTGAACCGGCAAAATCGATAAAACCTAAGGCTTTCAACCAGCCTTCGCCGCCAAACAAGCTGCCCCATGCCCAGCTGCCAAATATCGGGTAAATCAAGCCACTGACTATAATGGCACTGACCACATAGGCGACAAAATGAATCCGCTCTGCCATCGCCCCACTAGCAATCGTGGTGGCTGTAGCAGCAAACATCATTTGAAAGAACAACAAATTCCAGTGCCAGTCATCCAGCTGATTCGGTGCAAAATGGCTCATGCCCAGCCAACCAGTATGGTTCAGACCAAACATCAGGCCAAAACCGAACAACCAGAAAATCAACCCACCCAAGCAGGCATCCATATAGTTCTTCATCAATACATTGACGGTATTCTTACTGCGTACCGAGCCGCTTTCAACCAAGGCAAACCCGGCTTGCATAAAAAACACCAAGATACCGCCCACCACCACCCAGACACTATCCAGTGACAAGCGGATTTCCTGAATATTGGCCGCTGGTGTTAGATTGCCTTCAGCCCATACTGGACGAACCACCCCAAATAAAAACAACATGAGATAAATTATTTTTTTCATATAGCACCCCTAAACTTAATTAGGGAAATGCAAGTAAAATGCCAACTTATTAAAATATCATCAGAATATTGCTAAATCCCTCTCTCAAAAACCAATCAAATGAGCGCAATAAAAAACCACCCGAAGGTGGTTTTAGATCAGCTCGAACAATCTTAGTGCCCAGTTCCATTAATGGCTTTGGTCATATCTTCCACCACTTTTTTGGCATCACCAAAAACCATCATAGTTTTATCATGATAGAACAAATCATTGTCCAGACCCGCATAACCGGTTGCCATCGAACGCTTGATCACCATAATTGTGCGTGCTTTATGTGCTTCCAGAATCGGCATGCCATAAATTGGTGAACTTGGATCATCTTTGGCAGCAGGATTCACCACATCATTCGCCCCAATCACCAAGACCACATCGGTTGCCGGGAAGTCTGAGTTGATCTCATCCATTTCCAGAATGTCTTCATACGGTACATCCGCTTCTGCCAACAGCACGTTCATATGACCTGGCATACGACCAGCCACCGGGTGGATAGCAAAGCGTACAGTCACACCCTGCTCTTTTAGCAAGTTGGCCAACTCTTTCACGGCATTTTGTGCACGACCTTGTGCCATACCATAACCTGGTACAATGACGACACTGTCCGCATTCGACATCAGGAAGCCCGCATCATCTGCTGAACCGGAACGGTAGTTGCGTTGTACCTGCGCACCCGCTGCAGCCACAGGTGCAGCAGCACCCATGGTGCCACCAAACAATACGTTGATGATGGAACGGTTCATTGCCTTACACATAATGTAAGATAAAATCGCTCCCGAGGAACCGACCAAGGAACCTGCAACGATCAGCATGTTGTTTTCCAGAGTGAAACCGATTCCTGCGGCAGCCCAACCCGAAAACGAGTTCAATAAAGACACCACCACCGGCATATCACCACCACCCACCGGTGCAATCCAAACCCAGCCAAAAGCCAGCGCCAGAGCGGTCATGGCCCAGAATGCGGTCATATTGCCTGTAGTAAAGAAGTAGAAACCACACGCCAGCATGGCAATAAAAATCGTTGCCTGCACAGGTTTAACCCAGGCACCCGCAATGGTTTTTGCCCACTTTTTAGCTGCCAGTTTGCCGTAGGCAAACACAGAAGCCGTAAAGGTAATCGCACCAACAAAACAGCCAACGAAGAGTTCAAACAAATGCACTTTGCTCATATGTGCAGCTTCAACCCCTGCAGCAGTCAATGCTTGTGGGTTCTGTGCAAATAAAGTCGTGAGCTGATTGTTATGCAGGATTGCGGCAATCGCGATCAAGACGGCTGCCAAACCGACCAGCGAGTGCATCAGTGCCACAGTTTCCGGCATTTGTGTCATCGGGACGGTACGTGCACGTGTAACCCCCACCACAGCACCGAGCACCATTGCACCAACAATCATCCAGATCACCGGATGATTCGCGACAAAAAAGGTCGTCAGGACAGCAATCGCCATCGCGATCATGCCATAACGGTTACCCGCAATCGCGGTTTTAGGCCCCGACAGTCCACGTAGCGTCAAAATAAACAGGACTGCACCAATCAGGTAGAACCAATCCGCGTTCGCTCGAATAAATTCCATTGTGTCGTCCTCTTATTTCTTCTGCTTTGGCTTGAACATTTCAAGCATGCGGGCAGTCACTGCGAAACCACCAAAAATATTAATGCTCGCCAGGAACACCGCAATCGCACCTAAAACGCTAACGACATTGACACTCTGAAACTGCACATTGGCATCCATACCCAATACAGGCAGACCGACGGTCTGGATCATGGCTCCCACAATGATGATCGAGGAAAGTGCATTAGTGACAGCCATCAGCGGCGTATGTAACGCGGGTGTCACCCCCCAAACCACGTAATACCCGACAAAAATGGCCAGGACAAAAATCGTAATCGTTTCAACCATGGTTGTTCTCCTTAACCACGCTTCAACAGCACTTGACCCGCATGGGTCACCAATAGGGCTTTCTGAATTTCATCATCCTGATTCAGGACGAAGTTTTTCTCCTGATCAAACAGGGTATCGACAAAATTCAGTACATTACGCGCATACAACGCAGATGCCTCTGTCGCGACAGTTGCCGGAATATTCGGAACCCCTAAAATCTTGACACCATTCACAGTCACCACGGTTTCGCCCACTTGAGATCCTTCCACGTTACCGCCCGTTTCCACTGCCATATCCAGAATGACCGAACCCGGTTTCATCTTGGCCACGGTTTCTGCCTTGATCAGACGGGGTGCATTACGTCCTGGCAATAGTGCCGTGGTAATCACGATGTCTGCATTGGCAACGGCCTTATCCACAATCGCGGCTTGATCCTGGATGTATTGCTCACCCGGCGTCCAGCCATAACCATTCTTGGCCGCATCCGCAGCACGCTGCTGTTCTTCAGCAGACATGGGCACATCGAGCCATTTCCCTCCAAGGGATTCCACCTGGTCTTTAGCCGTTGGACGTAAATCGGTCGCTTCAACCACCGCCCCCAAACGTTTCGCCGTTGCGATCGCCTGTAGGCCCGCCACACCAACTCCCATCACCACCACACGGGCCGGTTTTACCGTACCCGCAGCAGTCATCAGCATCGGAAACATGCGCTGGTATTCATTGGCTGCCAGTAACACGGCTTTATAACCCGCCAGGTTCGCCTGAGAAGACAACACATCCATGTTTTGTGCACGTGACAAGGTTCGAGGCAACAGTTCCAAAGCAAAGGCAGACACTTGCTGTGCCGCAAATTGCTCAAGCTCAGGGTTGCGATAGGGATCAAACATCGCAACCACCACACTTTGCGTTGCAAGTTTTGTAATCTCATCACCCTGTGGCGCACGAACTTTCAAAATCAGCTGGCTACCGGTATAGGCGTCCTCAGTGATTTTGGCACCCATCTGCTCATAAGCACTGTCCAGGTAAGCGGCTTTGACTCCAGCGCCACGTTCAATCAAGACACTATGACCGGCGCTAATTAACTTCTTGACTGTCTCTGGTGTTGCAGCAACGCGGTGTTCACCAGCGACAGTTTCAACAGGTATTCCAATCTGCATGAGCATTCCTCAAGCTTGTGTTTTCTCAAGTAAACATCGCGGTAAGCAATGTTTCCCCCAGGATTATTCTTATTGACTCACTTGGATTCTAATTAAAGTTTTTGAAAATGCTACCCAGTATTTATTTAATAAATGATGACATTTTCAAACAATGATTCTTAAAAATTATGATGCGATATATAATTTTTTAGTTAAGCTTTTTATTTTTAAGCAAACACCACCCTAATTTTCTGTGCATGAAACCAGCTCTCTCTAGCACGCAACTCGGCTCGTTGTTTGCCTTATCCGCTGCCTTTTTGTTTAGCAGCAAAGCCATCCTCATCAAACAAACCTATGCCCTATCTCCTCTGGTCGATGCCACAGTTCTGATGGCACTTCGTATGGCCAGTGCTTTACCTTTTTTCCTGCTTATCTGCTGGTTCTGCCGTCACCGCAACCGGGGCATTCAGGCTAAAGAATGGGGGTTATTAGTGTTGTCTGGCCTTCTGGGCTATTACTTTGCCAGCTGGCTGGATTTCTTGGGTTTGATGTTTATTAGTGCGTCGTTAGAACGGATTATTCTGTTTTTGTACCCGACCCTGACCGTTCTGGGTTCGAGTGTTATTTATAAACAAAAATTAAATGTAAAAACTTTGTTTGCCATTTTGTTGAGTTATGGTGGAACGCTACTCGTGCTGTTGCAGGAACACAATAACGCACCAATTCAGGGCAATTTCTGGTTGGGTGCCAGTTTGGTGTTTGCCAGTGCGGTGGCATTTGCGGTGTATTTACTGCTGACACCACGGCTCATCCAGAAATTTGGCTCCTGGAATTTTACTGGTTTAGCCCTGAGTGTCGCGTGTATCGGCACGCTGCTGCATTATGTCGTGGTAACTCCCGACCCACTGCATCTATTGCTCAAGTTACCGGCAAGCGTGATCTGGTATGGCGTTGGATTAGGCTTTATGGTCACCGTTTTACCCACTGTTCTACTTATGCAAGGCATTGAACGGTTGGGGGCGGCTCAATCTGCCATGATTGCATCCATCGGTCCGATCCTGACCATTTTACTGGCGGTGGCATTTTTAAATGAGCATCTGAATGGCTGGCAATGGCTGGGCTGTATTTTGAATATTGTCGGGGTGATGATGGTGACCCTGAATAAAAACAAACTGAAACATTAAGCACCCGGTAAACTCTGATCTAAGCCGTTATGTTTGCTCAGGTTATATAGACTCAGTATATCTTCCACCAATCCAAGGCAGTGTTTATCCTGCGGTTATTTTTGCTATAGTTCCGCACACCCTATTTGACCAGTTGCTTTATTTTTCAGGAGTTCTCATGTCCACAGCCTACGATATTAGCCACAACAAAGCATTACTGTGGCTGATGGCTATTGCCTGTGGACTCTGTGCCGGATCCAACTATTACTGTCAGCCGCTGATCCATTCAATCCAGCAGTATTTTTCGGTCAGTGCAGCTTCAGCCGCTCTCACGGTCACTTTTGCCCAAGTTTCTTATGCCTTTGGACTGCTACTCATCGTCCCGCTGGGTGATGTGAGCAACAAACGTAAATTAATCCCGGGACTGATGGTGCTGACTGCATGTGGTTTGTTTCTCTGCGCCTTCGCGATCAATTTACCGATGTTATGGATGGGGACCATTCTCACCGGGCTGTTTTCTGTGGCGGCCCAAGTCTTGATTCCGCTGGCAACCATGGCAGTTAAACCGGAAAAAACCGGTGAAGTGGTGGGCTTCTTAATGAGCGGACTGCTCGTCGGCATCTTGCTGTCTAGCACTCTGGCCGGTCTACTGTCCGATCTGTTGCACTGGAAAGCCATTTACGCACTGAGTGGCATACTGATGTTATGGCTGGCGTTCCTCCTACACGGCAAACTACCTTATGTGCTGCGCCTGAATCTAAGCTATGGCCAGATTTTTCACTCCATGGCCAATTTACTGCGTCATGAAAAACGCTTAATTCTGCGTTCTTTACTGGGTGCCTGCGCCTTTGCCTCGATGAGCACACTCTTTTCGACTTTTGCCCTGCTGTTATCCAACCGGCCTTTTCAGCTCAGTGATTTCTGGATTGGATTGGTACCTCTGGCTGGTATGATCGGTGCCCTATCCACTTCATGGATTGGCAAATGGGCCGATCAGGGTCATACCGAACGTTTGACCTGGATCGGTGCAGCGATCCTGTTACTCAGCTGGCTATTGCTTTATTTTGCGCAACAGGGTTTACCGTTCTACCTACTTGGCTTTGCACTGATCAATTTAGGGCTGGCGATGCTACACAGCTGCAACCAGAACGTGATTTTCCGCCTGCGTCCCGATGCAAAATCTCGTTTAAATGCCATTTACATGACCTTATATTTTGCCGGTGCAGCTACCGGTTCAGCACTTGGCGTCTTTGCCTGGCAGCATGGCGGCTGGCAAGCAACCTGCTTAACCGGTTTCATTTTGGCGCTCTGTTCTGCCGGCTTTTCCGTGATAGACCGACTCATCAAACCTGTCACGAAACCAGCCTAACAGCCCAAACATGTCAGGAAAATTGCACAACCGGATAAAAGGGTTGCGGTTGATCCAGCGCCTGAGCATTTTCCAGCAGGATAAACATAAAGCCCGAAAGCAGACCCGATAAAACACTACAGGCTTCCGACAACTGTGTCCGGTTCACACTGCTGTGGCAACTACTACCACCTTGCAACAACTGTTGTCCTAAAGTCTGCAGGCAGTGGAACAGACGATGCAAAATATGCAAGGCGTCTTGTTCTTGCCAAGCTTGTTGCCATTGTTGCTGATCCCGCTCAAAAGCCTGTTGCCAGGCCAGTTTGCTAATCTTTTGGTTCTGATAATCCCAATAAGACTGAAAGGCATAAGGAGACTGCAATAAAAAACGGATTGCTTGTGGAAATCTGCTCCAGATCATATACTCAATACGGTGCGGTGCATCATGCTGGAACATCTGATCCAAAAAAGGCTGCAAGGTTGTTTCTTCAGCGTCTGTTTCGCGCGCGCACATGGCTTTGAATGCCACCCACAAACTGATAAATTTTAAATCCAGTTGTCTCGCATCTAACTGCAAAGCCTGCTTAAACCAGCTCAGCGTACGTTGCATGCGCAGATTAAAATACTCAGAATGTTGCGCTTTCTGGCTGCGGAACACCATTTCTAGCACTAACATGAACACCTCTATCTTCTTTATTTTTCTAGTTTGATGCAGCATAGACATCAAAAAAATTACACTTAAATTTCAGCAAAAAACCGCTTTTAAACATCTACGGGTTACCATCCAATCACGCCCCGATCAGCAGTTTTCAGGATCAGGCTGTTGTATTATAGCCAAAGTCCGTATAATTTCGCCCTCTCCTTTCGCGGTTTAGGTTTTCGCATGCAATCCACATCAGTTCTTCAGCCTCGTATTTCAGTTGCCCCGATGATGGATTGGACCACCAAGGATTACCGTTATTTTGCCCGCCTGTTTAACCCGAATGTCGTCCTGTACACCGAAATGGTCACAACGGGAGCGATCCTGTTCGGTGATGCCAAACGTCATCTAGATTTCAATCAGGAAGAACATCCGGTTGTGTTACAGCTAGGGGGATCAAATGCAAAAGACCTTGCCACCTGTAGCAAAATGGGGGAGGATTGGGGGTATGACGAAGTCAACCTCAATGTTGGCTGCCCAAGTGATCGGGTACAAAATAATAAAATTGGCGCTTGTCTGATGGCGGAACCGGATTTGGTGGCGGAATGTATTGCCGCCATGCAACAGGCTGTCCAGATTCCTGTCACGGTCAAACACCGCATCGGCATTGACGATATGCATTCTTATGAAGAAATGCTGCACTTTGTAGATACCGTAGCAAAAACAGGCTGCAAGCACTTTATCGTGCATGCGCGAATTGCTTTACTGCAAGGCCTCTCACCGAAAGAAAACCGCGAAGTCCCCCCGCTGCGTTATGAAGATGTATATCGTTTAAAACAGGATCGTCCACAGCTCACCATCGAAATTAATGGTGGCATTAAGACCTATGCTGAAACCGTCGAACACCTGAAACATGTCGATGGTGTGATGATTGGCCGCGAAGCCTACCATAACCCGTATTTACTGGCAGAACTCGGGCAATTATGGCATCTGCCGATGCCAGACCGCTTCGACATTATGCAGCAGATGATGCCTTATATTGCACAACGGGTTGCGGAGGGTGCTCCATTGTCGATTATTACCCGGCATATACTTGGTCTGTTCCAAAATTTACCCGGTGCACGCAAATGGCGTCAGGCGCTGAGTGGTGGCAATGCCAAAACCTTAAAAGATGTGGAAACCGCACTCGTCAATATTCAGGCTGCGATGCAACGCACTGAAGACTATATACGCGAGCATCAAGTTTAAGTTGCAGGTTGACTCACGACACCATAACAATCTCAAGTTGCCTGAAAGATGGTTTCAGGCAACGGATCAGGCAGTATCAACAGCATTAAAAGATGGCTTACGGCTAACTTCAATCAAGGCTTAGTAGGCAGTCAAATTCATATTGGCCTGCCCCACACAAGGGGTTTCTGCCAGAACCTGATCGCCACGGCTCACCCGAATACCCGCTTCTTCTTCGCCACTGGCACGATGATAGGACCACCAGCCGGTATAGGTATTACCATTAAATTTCAGCATGATTTGCTGGGTCATCCACCAGCTCCCACCACCCAAATTTTCACTGCCATCATCAATCGAACTGGCAGAACGAGGAACGGAAAATGCCAAATCTGGTGCTACCACTGACTTTCCATATCGATAGTGAATGACTTTACCCGCATTTAAAAACTGTACTGTTTTGCCGCTGGCCGTTTTACAGGAAAAAATCACCTGATCAGCTGGCGCTGCCTGCGTCAGGCTAGACAGGAAAGAAACCAGACATGTCGTGATCAGTGTCACCGCAACTCGGTGCAATCGTGCCATAAATACTCCAAATCCATTATTATTCTCATCAGATCAGTCTATCTGGATTTTAATTATTTGAATAGCATCACATTTTATAAAACTGAATGCGGCTTGCCCCACCAATCTATCTAGAGCATTAAGCTCTAGCTTTAAGACTATCCAGTTTCTTCAGCACCTCGGCAACGGCAATCATGGCGAAACTGGATGTCACCACCACGGCAGAACCATATCCCCCACAACGCAAACCAGCACTTGCACACACCTCAGCACTGGAAAACGGATTGTCGATGGAATAGACACAGGTAATACCAAATTTTTCTTTGGGCTTTTTACAAATGCCTTTGGCACGCAACTGGGCACGCAATTTGGCCAGCATCGGATCCTGTTCCGTTTTGGATAAATCGGCCACTCGAATTTTTAATGGATCAAGCTTACCGCCTGCACCGCCAGAAACGATAAGCGGAATTTTATTAAAACGGCAGTGCAACATCAGAGCCAGTTTAGCTTTCACATCATCAATACAGTCAAGTATCAGATCCGGCTGGCCTGCCAATAAGGTTTTGACATTGTCCGGTGTCAGGTAATCATCAATCAGGTTGACCTTGATACGCGGATTAATCTGTCGGCAGCGCTCCGCCATGATTTCAATTTTTTCACAACCCAAGGTCGATGTCAGTGCAGGCAGCTGACGATTGATATTGGAAGCCGCCACCACATCCATATCGATCAGGGTCAATTCACCAATACCCGTACGGGCCAGTGCTTCAACCGCCCAACTGCCCACGCCACCGATCCCGATCACCATTACATGACTGTTTTCATAATGGGTAAACACATTTTCCCCATAGATTTTGGCAACTCCGGCAAAACGGCGTTCATATTCATCATCTTGAAGAAGGTCTGTCATGGTGCATATCAGCATAAGAAATTCGCTGCTATTTTACTGATTTTCCCTCTAAGCGTCTTGTCTTTCATTTCATAAATAAGCCCAGCATTAGCTGGGCTTATTTATGAAAAATATCAGGATGCAATCAAGTGACGCAGCACATAATGCAAAATACCCCCCGACTTGAAATATTCCACTTCATTTAAGGTATCGATACGGCATAACACCTGAAAACTGCGTTGCTGGCCCGTTATATCTTGCACATCCACTTCCAAAACCTGATGTGGCTGTAACTGATCCGACAAACCACGGATCGACAGGATTTCATTGCCCGTCAAGGCCAAACTCTGCCTGTTTTGTCCGTCCATAAACTGCAAAGGCAAGACTCCCATCCCAACCAGGTTCGAGCGATGAATCCGCTCAAAACTTTCTGCAATCACGGCTTTTACCCCTAACAGGTTGGTCCCTTTCGCGGCCCAGTCACGTGACGAACCTGTTCCGTACTCTTTTCCAGCAATAATCAGCAAAGGGGTCTGGTCTGTCTGATAGCGCATGGCAGCATCATAAATCGACATTTTGCTTGCGGTTGGAATATGAATCGTATTGCCGCCTTCTTCGCCACCGAGCATTTCATTTTTAATCCGGATATTGGCAAAGGTCCCGCGCATCATGACTTCATGATTGCCTCGACGCGAACCATAGGAATTAAAGTCCTGCGGTTCCACACCTTGCTGCTGCAAATAGCGCCCCGCCGGACTGTCTTTTTTAATGTTACCCGCCGGAGAAATATGGTCTGTGGTGACCGAATCTCCCAATACTGCCAGAATGCGCGCGCCTTCAATATTCTGGATCGGTGGAGTTGGCTGATCGATGCCTTGGAAAAATGGAGGATGGCGGATATAGGTCGATTGCTCATCCCAGAGATAGGTTTTGCTTGGTGGAATAGGAATGGCTTTCCATTGTTCATCCCCTTCAAAGACTGCCGCATATTCCTTATGGAACATTTGCGTATTGACACTTTGTAGAGCTTCCTCGATTTCAGCCTGAGTTGGCCAGATATCTTTCAGATAGACCAGTTCACCATTGAAGCCCTCGCCAATTGGCTGCTGGCTTAAATCGGTACGGATATTGCCAGCCAAACCATAGGCAATCACCAATGGCGGTGAGGCCAGCCAGTTGGTTTTAACTAAGGGATGCACCCGTCCTTCAAAATTGCGGTTACCCGAAAGCACCGCTGCCACATTCAGATCAAAACATTGCACCGCCTCTTCAATCGCGGGAGGTAAAGGACCCGAATTCCCGATACAGGTGGTACAGCCATAACCGACCAAGTGATAACCTAGCTGTTCCAGATAGGGAGTTAAGCCGGCAGCATTCAGATAATCGGTCACCACTTTGGAACCCGGTGCCAGTGAGCTTTTCACCCACGGTTTACGCTGCAGACCTTTTTCTACTGCCTTTTTGGCCAGCAAGCCGGCAGCCAGCATGACACTCGGGTTAGAGGTATTGGTACAGGATGTAATCGCGGAAATTACCACATCACCATGCTGCAAGGGGTATCTTTTCCCTTCAATCATGCAGAAAGCTTCTTCATGGGGCAGATTGGCCTGTTTAGCTTCTACCGCCGTTCCACCACCGCCTTCATTTTCCAGACGCTCTTTTTCCTCTTTGGCCGGTTTTAAGGTCAACTCCATTAAGGCTTTAAAGGTCTGTGGTACATGTGAGAGTGGCACACGATCTTGTGGACGTTTAGGTCCAGCCAGGCTCGCTTCCACGGTACTCATATCCAGTTCCAATGTGTCGGTAAAGACGGGTTCATCGCCAGGATTACGCCATAAACCTTGCGCCTTGCTATACGCTTCAACCAAGGCTATACGTTCCGGCTGGCGTCCAGTTAAACGCAAATAACCTAAAGTGATATCATCAATCGGGAAGAAGCCACAGGTTGCCCCATATTCCGGGGCCATGTTGGCAATCGTCGCACGGTCAGCCAAAGGCAAATCAGCCAAGCCATCGCCATAGAATTCGACAAATTTTCCGACCACGCCTTTTTGCCGCAACATCTGAGTGATGGTAAGCACCAGATCGGTTGCAGTGATGCCTTCGTTCAGTTTTCCAGTCAGTTTAAAACCGATCACTTCTGGAATCAGCATGGAAATCGGCTGCCCTAGCATCGCAGCTTCTGCTTCAATCCCACCTACTCCCCAACCCAACACACCCAAACCATTAATCATGGTGGTGTGTGAATCTGTCCCTACCAGCGTATCTGGAAATGCAAAGGTCTGGCCTTCAACGTCATCCGTCCAGACGGCTTGTGCCAAATACTCCAAGTTGACCTGATGGCAAATCCCGGTTCCCGGAGGGACAACCCTAAATTGGTTTAACGCCGATTGCCCCCAACGCAAAAACTGGTAACGCTCGCCATTGCGCTGCATTTCGATGGCCACGTTCTGTTCAAAGGCTTGGGGTGTGGCAAAATAGTCAACCATCACCGAATGGTCAATCACCAGATCAACCGGTGACAACGGGTTAATTTTGTCTGGGTCTTTACCGGCTTTGGCAACGGCAGCACGCATAGCTGCGAGATCCACCACAGCAGGCACACCGGTAAAATCCTGCATCAGGACGCGTGCAGGGCGATATTGGATTTCCTGTTCTGAACTTCGGGTAGCAGGCCATTGCAGCAGCGCATGGATATGTTCGGTTTTTACGGTCAGCTGATCTTCAAAGCGCAATAAATTTTCCAGCAAAACCTTAAGTGATTTCGGCAAGCGTGTCACATCCGGACACTGGGCCTGTAATTTATTGAGGTTATAAATCTGATAATGTTTAGAATCGACTGTCAGTGTTTCTAAGCTATTAAAACTATTGAGATTGCTATACTTGGCCATCGAGTTACCCTCCGGCTTGGCATGTTATTTTTCTGTGCCCAGCGAACTACGTCTGTATTTACTGTATGCCAACTGGGTGAATGGATTGTTATTGATTGGTGAATATTTATTATTCGATTATGTTAGCGTGTTAAATGCAAGGCCGCCAATGAATTCTGCCACAATATATCCGCCAAGTCCGTTTCCGGCATCGCGAGCGTTTCTGCCAGCCCTTTCAAGACATACGGTAAATTCACCGGGGTATTACGCGTGCGCTGTTGGTCAGACAGCTGGCAGCATAACGGCGTCATATCGGGACAATCTGTTTCGAGTACCAGATGTTCAGCACCCAGCTGTTGAACGACGTTACGCAGCTTTTTGGCATTTGAATTGGTAATTTGCCCGGTCACACCAATCTTGAAACCCAGCTTAACAAAAGCCTTTGCTTCTTCAATGCCACCGCTAAAGGCATGAGCAATGCCGCCGAGCTGAAAGCGTTGCTGCTTGAGTAGTTGCAGGCTTTCAGCATGTGCCTTGCGAATATGTAACAAAACCGGCTTGTTGTATTGTCGTGCCAATTCAAGCTGTGCAGCAAAATACTCGCGTTGCTTAGCCAAATTTTCCGGCTGTTTGTGCTGTGGCAAAAAGGTATCCAGGCCAATTTCGCCCACTGCAACACACGCTTGTGTTTGCAGAATCTGCTGCAAGTGATCCAGATGTTCGGGCTGATGCTGCTCGATATAAACCGGATGTAATCCCGGTGCGAGATAACTTTTTGGAGCTGTGTTGAATTGCTGCAATTCGCGATGGACCGCCAACAACTGGGGAAAGCGCTCTGCAACAAAGCCTATCAAGATTAAAGCCTCTACCCCCACCCTCTTAGCCTGTCGTGCCAGTTCAATCCGATCTGCATCAAACTCAGTGACATCAAAATGGGTGTGGGTATCAAACAGGGAGCAAACGGACATCGTTTAGGACGCTGCCTTTTTGTCTGCGGCTTTCGCTGCTTGCGGCAAATATTGGGGTTTTAGAATCTTCTGCAATTTCTCATACGGAACCACCAGACGTGGTAACCCAACCACATAAGGACCAATTTCGTATTCGCCATATTGCAGAATTAAGCCCTGCTGACTCAGGAAAAAATTATCGGACAACTGAAATGGCCAGACCTGTTCATATTCTTCAACACTTGTGGCCAATTTGGAATCGACAACCCAACGTTGAAAGATACGATGAGCTTCCTGTCTGAGGGCTGCTCGCTGGTTCGGTTGCAGAATGTCCTGCAACTGCAGCTGCCTTTGCTGTTTTAAATCAAAATTATAGTACTGCTGTGCCGCCGAACCATGTGCTCCGCCCAGATAACTACTGCTATTCATGACCACGGTGGCTACCGGACTTTGCGCAATCAGGATTTTGGGTTTAACCATAAGGTTGATGGAGTGACTCGCACCCAACTGCTTGAGTTCCTGATCCAGCTGCAGAAATGTGCGCAGATAAGGTTGTACCTGCGTTTCCAGGTTTTGCTGAGGCGTCGCCGGTACACTGGCTTCTGCCACCGTTGCACTGGCGGCAATTGCGCTGGCAGGTTCACTCGCAGCCTGCTGATCTTGTGGGGCAAGATCTAGCGTTTGTTGCAGCTGTTTTAAAATTTCCTGATCAATCACCTGATCAATAAAGGGCTGGTTACTCTGCAAACGCTCAATGCTAATTTCTGGGCAACTGTGCCCCTCACATTCGGGAAGCACCAATTGCAGCTTCACGATCTCGCCTTCCAGGCTCGGTAGCTTCGCTGTTTCAACAGCAGAGGCTTCCGGTTTTGCCGGTTCGGGATCTGCTTTAGGTTGACAAGCACTCAGTCCTAACGTACTCGCCAAGATCGTCAAAGCCAAAAGTTTTGCAGAATTCGACATTACACCAACCTTAGTGTAGAGCATTTCATAATGCTTTAAGCCTAAAACGATGTGCGGTCAGACTCAATCATGTTTTGTATCTAAATCAAAACATTTGTTGATAAATTTCGGGTTTCAGGACTTGCTTGCTTTGTTCGGCACTCAAATAGATATCCAGTTGGCTAGCATCTGGGGCGATCTGCGCGGCACGATAATGTAGCCCAATACCTTCAGAATCAAAAAACCAGTCCGCTTGCCCCCAATACAGTTTTTTCGGTGCCTGCTGTTGAATCTCTGGCGTTTGTTTCTTTAACCATGCCTGATAATGTTGCTGCACCCACTCATTTACCAGAATCTGCTGCTGTGGTTGCAAGACATCCAAAAGGGTCAAGTTTTTTTGTACCTGACGATCCGCCACAAAAAAGTAATGCCGCTCTTTTACTGTACGCTCTTCCTGTTTGGAATCCAAAGCAATCTGCAGCAATACATACTGATGGCGCTGTGAGGCAATCCGGGTTCGCATATGCAATTCATAGGCACGATGTGCACTATATTCATCCTGCCATTGATCAGATTTTTTTACATAAGCATCAATCGCCTGCTGCAGATTCAGGTTCTGTTTCAGCCCGATCTGCTGTTGAATGACATTGGCCTGATTACGGCTAATCCAGTCATTCAGCCAGTGATCCTGTGTTTGCAAGCTCTGGATATCGATTTCAATACAGTTTTTATTTTCACAAAATGGCAAAGCATATTCAGCCGGACGTTCCTGAATGTTCAGTGCAGCTAACGTCCGACTGGTCTGCTGTGCTTCAGGTTTGCCCGAATCCGCTTGCTGCGAGGAATCACAGGCCGTCAATCCACCCAATACCAACACAGCCGCCAAAATACTCAGTATCGGTTTAAACATGTATTGCTCCTTTGGCTTAGAATACATCCAGCATAAAACAACAGCTTCACGAGGAAGCTGTTGGAGATGGCTAGTGCTCTCGAGTGGCACGGAACTGAATATCTGGATAACGTTCTTGCATCAATTGTAAATTGACGCGGCTCGGTGCCAGATAGGTCAAGTGTCCGCCGCCATCCAAAGACAGCTGATCATGTGCTTTTTTCTTGAATTCGTTGAATTTCTTCTCATCATCACAATGCACCCAACGCACGGTATTAATGCTGACCGGCTCGTAGATACAATCCACTTTGTATTCTTCTTTCAGACGGTAAGCCACCACTTCGAACTGCAGTACACCAACAGCACCAACAATCAGGTCATTGCTGTTTTGTGGCATAAACACCTGAGTCGCACCTTCTTCAGACAGTTCCTTCAGTCCTTTTTGCAACTGTTTAGATTTCAAAGGATCTCTCAGACGCACACGACGGAACATTTCTGGTGCAAAGTGCGGAATCCCGGTAAATTGCAGTTTTTCACCCGAAGTAAAGGTATCACCAATCTGGATCGTGCCATGGTTATGCAAACCGATAATGTCACCCGGCCAAGCTTCTTCCAGATGCTGACGATCCCCTGCCAAAAAGGTCAGTGCATCACTAATCCGCACGTCCTTGCCGATCCGCACGTGGTTCATTTTCAGGCCTTTTTCATACTTGCCTGAACAAATCCGCATAAAGGCAATACGGTCACGGTGTTTCGGATCCATATTGGCCTGGATTTTAAACACGAAACCGCTAAAGCCTTCTTCTTTGGCATCGACGACACGATCCTGTGTAGGATGGGCTTTAGGTTCTGGTGCCCATTGAACAAAGGCATCCAGCACATGATCAACACCGAAGTTTCCTAAAGCAGTACCAAACAAGACCGGAGTTTGACGACCCGCAAGAAACTCCTCACGATCCAAAGGCTCATTCGCCATTTGCACCAACTCTAGAGATTCTTCAAAAGCGGCCCATGCCAGATCACCGACTTTTTCACGGATGTCCGGATAATCATAGCCTTCACGCACTTCAATATCCGTGATGGTCGAACCAAAGCCGGCTTTATACACATATAACTTTTCTTCGAGTAAGTTATACACGCCAGCAAAGTCACGACCTGAACCCAATGGCCAGGTCAATGGAACACATTTGATTTTTAGAACGTTTTCAATTTCATCTAGCAGCTCTAATGGTTCTCGGATTTCACGGTCCATCTTGTTGACGAAGGAGATAATCGGTGTGTCACGCATACGACACACATCCATCAGTTTGATGGTTCGTTCTTCGACCCCTTTTGCACCATCAATCACCATCAGCGCAGAGTCCACAGCCGTCAGGGTCCGATAGGTATCTTCCGAGAAGTCTTCATGCCCCGGAGTATCCAGTAAGTTGATCACATGATTTTTATAGGGGAACTGCATAACCGACGTGGTAATCGAGATCCCACGCTCTTTTTCCATTTCCATCCAGTCTGAAGTGGCGGCACGATCTGATTTACGGCTTTTTACCATCCCAGCCACCTGAATCGCCTGCCCCCATAACAGCAGCTTTTCGGTCATGGTGGTTTTACCGGCATCGGGGTGGGAAATAATCGCAAAAGTACGACGCTGCGCGACCTGCGCCGCTAGTTCATCTTTAAAACTCATGAAAGACACCTACTGCAGAAGGCAGTGTAGAGGATCAAGACTTGATCAATAGCAAAAATTGGCGATATTGTAGCAGATCGGCATGTTTTTGAAATGGATCAACTGCTCTGCAACAGCGGATAAGCACCAGTATCGGTCTCAGCCAGATACATATCCAGACGTTCAACATCTACCGGCATACCGAGTAAAAAGCCCTGTAATTGCTTGCACCCCAAACGCGTGAGAATGTCTGCCTGTAGGGGTGTTTCCACCCCTTCCGCTGTGACTGTAAGACCAAGTTTCAGGGCTAGATGAATAATACTTTCCAGAATCATTTCATCCTTGGAGCCCGGCGTTAACTCATTGATAAATCCACGGTCAATTTTCAGTTCATCCACGGGTAATCGTTTCAAATACATAAAACTGGAATGTCCGGTGCCAAAATCATCAATCGCGATACGAAGTCCCATCTGGCGTAAACGTTCAAAACTGCGAATACTCAGTTCAATATGATGCATGGCGGTAGATTCGGTAATTTCGATCACCAGATGCTGCGGTTGTACCTGATACTGTTTCAGCAATTTTTCCAGGGTCGTGAACAGGTGTTTATGTTCAAACTGAATCGCGGAGAGATTAACCGCAATCGGATAAAAAGGCTTACCCAAGCGTTGCCATTGCTGAATTTGCTTGCAGGCCTGTTCCAACGCCCAATAACCCATCCGAATAATCAGGCCGGTCTTTTCCGCTCCCTGAATAAATAGGTTGGGGGTGAGTAATCCCAAGGTGGGATGCTTCCAGCGAATCAGGGCTTCTACTCCACAAATCCGGTAATCTGTGGTGAATTTGGGCTGATAGAACAGGACAAATTGCTCTTCTTCAACCGCCTTATAGAGATCATTCATCAGCTTGCTCTGACTGTGACTCTCTTGCTGTTCAAGCGTGGAATGAAACACGGAATGGGTATTGCGTCCCTGTTCTTTGGACATCAGCATCGCGGCATCGGCATGCATCAGCAAGTCTTGCAGCTGCGTGCCATGTTCCGGGTAAATGGCAATCCCGATACTGGCCGAAATCTTGATCTCTTTGCCAGCAATCAAAAAACCATCCTGCAAATGCTGCAAGACTCTCTCGGCCAGCACACTCGCACCATCCGCATCAGTTTGTTCGACAACCAACAGAAACTCATCTCCACCGATTCGCAGCAGTTTTTGCTGGGCGGTTAAATGTCGCTGAATCCGGTTGGCGATCTGCACTAATAGCTGATCCCCCGCGGAATGACCAAAGGCGTCATTGATGCTTTTAAAGCGATCCAGATCAATATACAACCAGGCAATCTTCTGCGCACAAGCCTGATGCTGCTGAAACAGCATCTGCGCATAATCCAGCAGAAACAGCCGATTCGGCAGTTTGGTCAGATTATCCTGTAAAGCCTGCGTGGCCAGTTCCTTACTGACTTCGGAAAGCTGAAAATCACGCTGCTCAAGGCGTAATTCCAGGGAAGCGACAGCCAAAGCCATCAAAATAATCAAACTGGCAATCACGATAATGGTCAACAGTAACAAGCCTTTGCTTAACTGGTAGGGACTGAGGACTGAAACGACTTCTGCCATTTCAGGATGATAATAGGCAGCTCCCATCCCCAGGTAATGCATCGCCACAATACTCATAGCCATGATCAGGGTGACCATCATTTTCAGAGCCACATGATGATTTGATTGAGCGATTTTATATTTAAAGGTTAGCCAGAACGCTAATGCTGCACCGGCAATTGCGGTCAGAATCGAGACCACAACCAAGAACAGATCATAATGCAAATGATAGCCTGGGATGATCAGCCCCATCATACCCACATAATGCATCCCCGACATGCCGAGTCCCATTAAAATGGCACCCGTCAGCAAGCGGGCTAAAGGTAAAGTTGGACGTGTTGTTAGCCTAATAGAGAATATCGAGGCAATCGCCGCAATCAAATAAGATAAAAATGTCAGCGCAGGATCAAAATAAAAATCTTGCGGTAAATGACCCGCCAGCGTACCAACCAAATGCATCGACCAGACAGCAAACCCTAAGATCATGCCACTGATTGTAATAATCATTTTCCGGTAATTTTTATAAAATTTTTGGAATAGCAGCTGTTCCACAGAAATGGCGAGATAGCTGGCTAGAAATGCGACAAAAATCGACGCAATCACCAGGTTGCTATCATAATGTATTTCCACCATATCCCAAGTTCCAAAACCCGATCTATTTTCTTTTTTTTAATACACTGCTTTAAAAAGTTAGTATTTTACATAAGGATAGAGGGAAAAAAGTTTCCCCCTATGTTGTTCTGCTACGAAAATAGCATCATCTTCTTGCAGGTCAAGGTTTATTTGCCGATTAGCACTGAAATACATCACACAAAAATGAGTAATAATTCTCATTTCTTGATTTTAGCGTGACCTTCATTAAAACCACCTTATTTTATAATTCAAAAATACTTTCCTGTTCACGTTATTTTTCATCATTGAGTTATTATTCTTCACGCTAGTGACTTTTTCACTGCATTCCAAAATAGCTTTCAAACACACGTTCAGTATTTTGGACGCCGATAGGTCAGACATAAAAAAAGCCTATCAAAATAGGCTTTTTTATCACGGCTTAATCATCAGGATTTGTGCAATTGAGCATAATCCAACAGCACTTGAGCCGCTTCGGTCACGAAGGCTTCTTCTTCTGGCAGTGCCGGACGTTGTGCAGCTTTCATCTTGGCCCGAGCTTCAGCAAGGGATTCCAACGCCGCCTGATAACTTTCCCAATTGGCATATGGTTTTTGTCCAGATGCCTGACGGCGCTTATTCTCCGCCTCTAGACTCTGCTGCTCTAGACGGTGCAATTCTGCACGGCGCTGATCAATATCCAGCACCAGACGTTTTTGCTCAGCCGTTTCTTCAGCAATCTGTTTGCGTTGATTGAGATAATTAAATTGCGGATCTTGCATCACCCGCTGTGCCGATAAAGTACTCAACTGTTTTACATACGGTTGCACCACACCCTCTCGTTTAAACGGTGCTGTCGAGATGGTATCCCACGCCAGTGCATTTTTAGATTTCCGTTCACCAAATTCATCGTTGTAGATATCGACCAGCTGGATATCCGGCACGACGCCTTTGTTCTGGGTACTGCCACCGGTCACCCGATAGAACTTGCGCTGAGTGAGCGTTGCTTGACCATGCGCCAAGGTATCCAGTTGCACTTGTGCCGTGCCTTTACCAGTTGTGGTACTGCCAATCACAATACCACGCTCATAATCCTGAATCGCCGCAGAATAAATCTCGCTCGCGGATGCAGAGGCCAAATTCACTAGAACTGCCAATGGCCCGGCATAGGTCTGTGCACCACCATCGTTATCTTCAAACACGCTGACATTGCCATTGCCATCACGGATCTGCACCACAGGTCCGGACTTAATGACTTGTCCCAACATACGAGCCACTTCTTCTAATGAGCCGCCTGGATTATTACGCAAATCGATGATAATCCCTTCAACCTTTTGTGCCGCCAGTGCTTTCAAGGCATTGTTGGTGTCTTCAGCGACAGAGCGGTATTCTGCTCCGGCACGACGTGCACGGTAATTCAAGTAAAATGAAGGAATTTCTATTACACCAAACTGATGGTCTTTGCCATTACGATTCACCGTGACGGTACGTGCACGCACTCCGGCATCTTCTTCCTTAATCACATCACGCACCAATGTCACGCTGCGTGCCTGTCCCATCGATGCACCTGGGCCTAAAAGTCTCAAGGTGACTTTGGTGCCGCGTTTTCCCCGGATCAATCCAACAATTTCCGTGCTTGGCCAGCCAATCACATCCACCATTTTCTCGCCATCTTGGGCCAC
Source organism: Acinetobacter minutum (assembly GCF_035916735.1). NCBI lineage: Bacteria > Pseudomonadati > Pseudomonadota > Gammaproteobacteria > Moraxellales > Moraxellaceae > Acinetobacter > Acinetobacter minutum. The sequence continues at coordinate 33,805 of NZ_JAQIHG010000007.1, read as the reverse complement.
CCCAATAATCCGGTCACCCGATTTGATCTGGCCGGACTTGCTGGCCGGACCACCTTCTACGATGGTTTCGATCTTAGTGTAGTCTTCATTGCCACGATCCGGACGAATCGAAACCCCAATTCCCTCAAGTTGCAAGGTGGTTTGACGGTTGAGTTCCATCGCATCCACTGGTGGGAAATAGTTACTGTGTGGATCATAAGTCGCCATCATGGCATTTAAGGTTTTATCCAGCACATCATCACTCTTAATCCGGTTAATCCGTTCGAGTTGACGGGTATAACGTTTGACCAAGGTTTGTACCGGTGTTAAATCTTCCGGACTGACCACATCCTGACCATTGGCCAATTCTGGATTGTCTTTCAGGGCTTGCTGTTTGGCCAGTTCTTCTTCTTTGGCAATGGTTAAATTGATCAGCTGCGAGACCAGCATCTTGCGCCAGTGTGCGTGCTGCTCTGTTGCACTTTTAAAATAAGGTGCTTTTTCACGTTCTGCGTCAATATACACATTGGTTTGTTTTAGATTTTGCGGCTTCTGCAATTCAGCCAACATAAAACGGTTATATTCTTTTAAACGCTGACGATACTGCTGATGAATCGCATACGGACCAGACAGGTCACCCGCCTTTAAGGCTGCACCAAATGTTGGACCATATTTCTTTTTATATTGTTCTACATCTGCAGCCAGGAACAAGGAGTGATCCGGATCAAGACTGTCCAGATACATATCCAGAATACGCTGCGATGTCGTTGCGTCCAGGCGCATGTTTAAATAATGCTGACGGTCAACAAGGGTTGCCAACTGGCGGGAAACTAGAGCCTGTTCTGGACTCGGTTGAATCGACTGGCTAACTGAAGCAGCATTGGTTGCTGCAATCGCCTCATTCATCGCATGGCTAAAGAAAAGTCCACCTGTTGCGATGGCAACCGCACAAGCTATAGTTTGAAGTTTCATAAAAATTCGTACTTCCTGGGTTTTTCACCAATAACACAACACGCTGTGATGGAGATACATCAAAAACGATGATTCATCTTAACCTGTTGATTCTGTTTATCTCGTGTAGTTTTATCATATTCTGTACTGACAAAATGTAGCAAATCATTGCAAAATTCGGGTATTGTTTTTCTTTAAAAATTCGAACACGGATACCGATATGATTGGCGCATTGATGCTGGACATCGCCGGCACAGCCCTTACCCAAGAAGATATTGAACTCTTACAGGCTCCGCAAGTCGGCGGCATGATTTTATTTGCGCGTAATATCGAATCTCCAGCCCAGGTGCGTGCTCTAACCGATCATATGCGCCAAATCCGCCCGGATATTCTGATTGCTGTCGATCAGGAAGGCGGTCGGGTACAACGTTTAAAACAGGGCTTTACCCTGCTCCCCGCCATGGGACGTTTTGGTGAGTTATATCAGACTCAACCAGAACAGGCTCTACAACTGGCTGAACAATGTGGCTGGTTGATGGCCACAGAAGTTTTGGCGGTGGGTATTGACTTTAGCTTTGCCCCGGTTCTAGATCTGAATGCAATCAGCGATGTGATTGGTGACCGTGCTTTTGCCAAGACCATACAAGCGATCATTCCACTCGCAGGGGCTTTTTTAAGCGGCATGCATCGTGCAGGGATGGCCAGTACAGGCAAGCATTTCCCAGGACATGGTTCTGTCAAAGCAGACTCACATATTGCAGCGGCCATTGACTCGCGTTCATACGAAGAGATTTATCAGCAAGATATGCAGAGTTTTATCCAGTTGATGCCACAACTCGATGCACTCATGCCAGCCCATGTGATCTATGAGCAGGTCGATCCAAACCCTGCGGGCTTTTCTCCCTACTGGATTCAGCAAATTCTCCGTCAACAGCTCAAGTTTGATGGTGTGCTGTTCTCTGATGACCTCAGTATGCAAGCCGCTTGTGTCGCCGGTGGTGCCGATGCCCGTATCCGTGCAGCACTCGATGCCGGCTGTGATATGGGACTGGTCTGCAATGACCGTGCTGCAGCCTGCCTGGCTTTGGATGCCATTCAAAGCTATGCGCCACCCAACCAAGGCCGTTTAGAACGTATGCGGGGGCAAATTCCTGCCATTCGTATCGCTGATACATTGGAGCTTGGCCAAGAATGGCAACAGGTCAAAGCAACGATTGAAACATTTAAAAATGCAGTTTAAGCAGGAGATTGTCGCGGACTGATACTCCTCACATTTTTCCAGCAAATCAACCCGAGCCAGATTGCTCGGGTTTTTCTTTATAAATTAATCTATGATTTTTAGCTGTTAAATTCTATTGATCATGCTTTTGATCCGAGATCACGACCTCAAACACAGCAGAGCCCGTTGCTGCATTTTACAAGCGAATACGCGTTTTTTCCGGGAAGTGCTTTATGGTCTGCCGAGAGGCTGCTACTATCGTTCTGTAAAAATGTCTAAGTGATCAAACCGCTATGCAAGATTCGATTGAACAGTACATGCAAACGGTAGGACAACAGGCACGTCAAGCGTCACGCGTGTTGGCCAGTGCCTCTACCCTTGTAAAAAACAATGCTTTGTCTGCTATTTATACCGCTTTGGAAAATAGCGAAACCCAGATTCTGGCTGCTAACCAGGTCGACATGACCAAAGGCCGTCACAACAATCTCGACAGTGCCTTGCTTGATCGCTTAGAACTTACCCCCGCACGCTTTCAAGGCATGTTGCAGGGCTTAAAAGATGTGATTAGCCTGATCGACCCGATTGGTGAAATCACCGACCTGGCATATCGTCCTTCCGGCATCCAGATCGGCAAGATGCGCGTACCGTTGGGTGTCGTGGGCATGATTTATGAATCTCGTCCAAATGTAACCCTGGAAGCCGCTTCGCTCGCACTAAAATCGGGAAATGCCATTATTTTACGTGGCGGCTCTGAAGCACTCGAATCCAACAAAGCAATTGCTGAAGCCATCCAGCATGGTTTGAAAACAGCAGGACTGCCTGAAGCCTCCGTGCAGGTGATTGCGACAGCTGACCGTGCAGCAGTGGGCCATCTCATCACCATGACTGAATATGTGGACGTGATCGTACCGCGGGGTGGCAAAGGGTTGATTGAACGGATTACCAATGAAGCCCGTATCCCGGTGATCAAACATCTTGATGGCAACTGTCATGTGTTTGTGGAAGCACAGGCCGACCTGCAGAAAGCGCTACCGATTGCGCTGAATGCCAAAACCCATCGCTATGGTGTCTGTAATGCCATGGAAACTTTATTGGTGGATGAGAAAATCGCTGAAATTTTCTTGCCCCGTATTGCCGAGCTGTATGCTGAAAAACAGGTGGAACTGCGCGGCTGCCTGGAAACCCGCCGTATTTTAGGCAGTAGCGTAATCGCGGCCAGTGAAGAAGACTGGTATACCGAATACCTCGGCCCGATTCTGGCAGTGAAAGTGGTCAGTGGCATAGCTGAAGCGATTGAACATATCAACAAATATGGCTCACATCATACCGATGCCATCATTACTGAAAACTTTAGCCTGGCGCGTCAGTTCCTGGCCCAAGTGGACTCCAGCTCAGTCATGGTGAATGCCTCTACCCGTTTTGCAGATGGTTTTGAATATGGTTTGGGCGCTGAAATCGGCATCTCCACCGATAAGATTCATGCTCGTGGCCCCGTCGGTCTGGAAGGCCTGACCTCACAAAAATGGATCGTGCTGGGCGATGGACAAATCCGTAAATAAGCCTCATATTCAAGCGTAAGTATTCCGATCCGGTTTTTCGCAGTAGAAGCCGGATTCCCCCAATCAACAGGGCTCTCAATTAAAATAATAAAAGGAGAATCCGATGTTCTTCTATCTGATTATCAGTACCTTTGTTCTGGCTTTTGTGGTTTCACTGATTGTGATGCAGCTGTTTTCCGGCTCGATCAACAATATCTTGGCCCGCATTATCCATGATCCGATTCATAGCTCATGGGCGAAATACACCAAATTCGCTGGCATGGTCGTTGGTATTTCCTCAGGCGTGCGGATTTACGATATGGAAAAATATATCAATCCCATCACCTACAATGCCAAAAATGAGCAAGGCATGATTATCCAGCTCACCACCGAACGCTGGTTTCTGGAAATCTACCGCACGATTATCGAAACCCTACAAGGTCTGGCTTGGATGATGTTGGTATTTTTTATGGTTGCTTTGATCGCTTATGTCATCGTACGCTGGTCAGAAATGAAATATCATCGCGCTAACGAACAAAAATAAACATGATCCAATGAAGCAAAATGAGGTGAGAAAACTTAGAATAATGAGCAATAAGAAACAGCAGACAACAACTGATTAAACTGAATGAATAGTTGATTTTTAAAGCTTTAATAACTAAAAGTGATCAACTCATAAATATTAGCTATGAAGCCTTTTCGGGTCGATAGTGCTTAAGTCTAATCTGCTAAAGTCTAGCTTGGACAGAAAAACAACACATGATACAACATCATTAACTGATCTAGATTGCATCCGTTTGCACTGCATAAAAGATCATCTAGGACGACTATTTCAATTAAAATTTGGGTAATTTAACGTGTCTACATCAGTATTAGTAATTAATTGCGGATCTTCTTCTCTCAAATATGCATTGGTATCTGAGAACTCTGACGATCGAATCTATGGTTTGGCAGAAAACTTAGGTTCTGCTGATGCACGTATCAAAGGTGTGACTGTCGGTGGTCAACCGCTCGAGCTTGCTATTCCAAATGCCGATCACGAAAAAGCGCTCGAAACCATCTTGGAACGTTTAGCACAATACAAACCACAAGCGATTGGTCACCGTGTTGTCCATGGTGGCACGTTAACCAAAGCAGAACTGCTTACCCCAGAAATTGTTGAACGTATTCGTGAAGCAACACCCCTTGCACCACTGCACAACCCTGCTCACTTGGTAGGTATTGATGCAACCATGCGTCTGTTCCCAGACCTACCACAGGTTGCAGTATTTGATACAGCGTTCCACCAAACCATGCCAGCACATGCTTACCGCTATGCTGTACCAAAATTCTTATACACTGAACACAATGTTCGCCGTTATGGCTTCCACGGTACAAGCCATGCTTATGTTTCAGAGCGCGGTACGGAGTTGGCAGGCAGCTTCAAGCAAGGTGGCTGGCTCACAGCTCACTTGGGTAATGGTAGCTCAACTTGCGCGATCTGGAATGGTCAAAGCGTAGACACCTCTATGGGCTTGACGCCACTTGAAGGCTTGGTTATGGGTACCCGTAGTGGTGATGTAGACCCTAGCCTGCACAGCTTCCTGGCTTCTAACTTGGGTTGGGATATCTACAAAATCGACAAAATGCTGAACAAAGAAAGCGGCTTGCTTGGTTTGTCTGACAACCTGTCAAACGACATGCGTACTCTGATTGAAGCATCTGAACAAGGTAATGAAGACGCAACGCTCGCGATTGAAGTATTCTGCTACCGTCTTGCAAAATCACTTGCTGCGCTCAGCTGTGGTTTACCACGTCTTGATGGCTTGATCTTCACCGGTGGTATTGGTGAAAACTCGGCGTATATCCGTGAAAAAACCATGAGCTACTTGCCACACTTCGGTTTCAACCTCAGCAAAGAGCAAAACAGTGGCCTGAAACGTGGTACTGAGGGCCGTATCGATGCCGGCACAGGTCCACAAATCTGGGTGATCCCAACCGATGAAGAAGGCCGTATTGCCAAAGAAACCAAACAAGTGGTTGAGCAAGAGGTTCTCGCTGCAAAAAAGCCTGAAGCAATGGTTACCTCTGCGTAACCATTGACCACGACGATCAAATTAAATTACAGCGATATTTAAGGTCATTATGAATACAATTCTATTGATTCCAACCGGGGAAGGCGTAGGTTTAACCTCTGCATGTCTGGGCATGATCTATGCCCTAGACTGTAATGGCATCAAAGCCGGTTTCTTAAAACCTTTTTCTCAAAGCCCGCAGCACACCCGTGATGGCACAACTGCTTTGTTTGAACACCTGTTCCAAGGTAAAACTGCAACACCAATCGCCCATAAAAAATTATCGCAATTGATGGCACTCGGTGAAACTGACGAGCTACTTGAAGAAGCCGTGAGCCTGCACCGCGAGGTTGCACGCAATTATGACCTAATCATTGTTGAAGGCCTGATGCCGAACAGTGAAGATCACTTTGTCAATGAAATGAATGCCTGCCTCGCGCAAGCACTCGATGCCAAAGTCGTATTGGTCAGCACAGCAGATATTCAAAATCCACGTAAAACCGTAGAAAAAATTGAAGCGAATTTACGTCAGTTTGGTGGTGCAACCTCTACCCGTACTGCCGGTGTACTGTTTATGCGTACCAAGGGCTTACCAGAAGAGTCTGCCCAAATTCCAGTCACCATGGATCCATCTTTACGTCTGACCGCAGAAATCGAACGCTTCACAACTGAACTACAGCAACATAACCGTTATATCGGCAGTGTGGATTTACCAATTATTGGAATGGTTCCGTTCAGCAACACTTTAAGCGTGCCGCGTACTTTGGACATTGCTCCACTCATTCAAGCTGAATGGATTTATCAAGGTGATGCAAAACACCGCCGCGTGCTACATACCAGCCTGATTGCATCCAATATTGAAAACGAATTGGATAAATTTGTTGCCGGTGAATTGCTGATCAGTGCTTCAGAACGTACCGATGTGTTGCTGGCCAGTAGCTTGGCAACCAGTAATGGTATCCCATTAGCGGGCGTTGTGTTGAGTGACCGTGATGCACCAAGCAGCCAGATTCTGGACTTCTGCCAAAATGCCATCAAGCAAGGCTTGCCAATTTTGCATACCGCATTAAGCCCGCTTGAAACTGCGCTTCGTTTAAACAACTTCTGCAGCGAAATCCCGACCGATGATATCGAACGTGCTGAACAAGTGACACACTTTGTTTCCAGTCATCTTGATTCTGCCTGGTTACAACGTTACAGCGAGAAAGGTGCTAAACCTCGTCTGTCTCCTTCAGCTTTCCGCCATGAGTTGGTTCAAAAGTCGATTGCAGCGAAAAAACGTATTGTATTACCGGAAGGTGATGAACCTCGTACCATTGAAGCGGCAGCGATCTGCCAGTCTCGTGGTATTGCACACTGTATTCTTTTGGCCAAACCAGAAGCGGTATTTGAAGTGGCAAAAGCTCGTAATATCGAGTTGCCAGAAGACTTGGAAATTATTGATCCAGATACGATCCGTGACAACTATGTTGCACCGATGGTGGAATTGCGTAAAGGCAAGTTAAACGACTTACAAGCCAAAGACCAGCTCCAAGATACCGTTGTATTAGGCACCATGATGTTAGCGCTTGATCAAGTGGATGGTTTGGTTTCTGGTGCAGTGCATACTACAGCAAACACTGTACGTCCTGCCTTCCAGCTGATCAAAACTGCACCGGATTATTCTCTTGTGTCTTCAGTATTCTTCATGCTGCTCCCAGACGAAGTGTATGTCTACGGTGACTGTGCGATCAATCCGGATCCAACAGCAGAACAGCTGGCTGAAATTGCCATCCAGTCTGCAGATTCTGCAAAAGCCTTCGGTATTGATCCACGCATTGCGATGATCAGCTACTCAACCGGCACCTCTGGTGCGGGTGCAGATGTTGAAAAAGTCAGCGAAGCGACCCGTATTGCACAAGAGCGTCGTCCTGATCTGTTGATCGATGGTCCATTGCAGTATGACGCAGCCTCTGTGGAAAGTGTGGGCCGTTCTAAGGCACCAAACTCTCCAGTAGCAGGTCGCGCCAACGTATTCATCTTCCCAGATTTGAATACCGGTAACACCACTTATAAAGCAGTTCAACGTTCTGCGAATGTGGTCAGTGTCGGCCCGATGTTGCAAGGTCTGAACAAACCTGTGAATGACTTGTCTCGTGGTGCATTGGTCGATGATATCGTGTTTACCATTGCATTGACTGCGATCCAATCAGAACAACAAGCCGCAGCAAAATAATCTTTAACTCCGCTGATAGCCATTCAATTGCAAAATTGAGTGGCTTTTTTTATGGTACTCCCTCTACTCTCAACCTCTCTACAGCTTGTGCCAGCCACACCGTATGCCCTGCACATTCAGGATCATTTATCCGCATCTCAATCAGCTGAAAACCATGTTGATAAAGTAACTGCTCATATTCTGCTGGTGCCAGACTCGCATGGTATAGCAATTCTCCTTCAAACTCGCCAATCGCTTCACCATGTTCCGGACCACTGCTAAACATCAAAACTGTACCTGTTTTGGCATGTTGCTGAAAAATGCCAAACATCTCTCTTTGATCCTGATGAGTGAGATGAAAGAAACTGTCCCAAGCCAGAATGCCGTCAAATTGCTGTACTAAATTCAGACTACGCATATCGGCCTGCTGCCAACTATGCTGAGGAAAGCGTGCTTGCGCCAATTCCAGCATGGCTGGTGCACTATCAATGCCCGTTAGCTGAAAATGATGCTGAATCAACACTCCTGCGATCGGCAATCCGGAACCACAGCCCACATCCAGAATCGCTCCCCGTGCAGGCAACAAGGCCATAAATCGCTCCAGCCAACCCTGCTGATAATTCTGTTCACGACGTACGTCATCCCACTGCCGGGCATAGCTTTGATACAGTGGAATGATCTGTGCGGCAAGTGCATTCTGATCTTGCATTTTTATCCATTTATTCCTTTTCTTTAGATACCGACGAGCCTGCTATATCCTAGTTTCTCAGTCACTTATTAGTCTGATTAGTTTATTAAACTTTTGCCCAAAAAACAGTTTAAACGCCCACAAATCCTGCTTTTTATCTTATAATTTGGCCGCTAGCTTTCAGCCCGCTCAAGAGAATTCTGATATGACCACTATTATCAAGCAAGATGACTTGATCACATCGATCAAGGACGCGCTACAGTTCATTTCGTACTATCACCCACAAGACTTTATTCAAGCAATGTCTCGTGCCTATGATCGCGAAGAGAACCAAGCGGCCAAAGACGCAATTGCACAAATCCTGATCAACTCTCGCATGTGTGCAGAGGGCCATCGTCCGATCTGTCAAGATACTGGTATCGTGAACGTATTCCTTGAAGTGGGCTTAGACGTTAAATTTGATTTAACCATGAGCTTGGATGATGCGATCAACGAAGGTGTACGCCAAGGTTATCTCGAAAACAGCAACGTACTTCGTGCTTCTGTTTTGGCAGATCCTGCTTTTGGCCGTAAAAACACCAAAGACAACACGCCTGCAGTGATCCACTACAAACTCGTTCCAGGCAACAAAGTGGATATTACTGTTGCAGCCAAAGGTGGCGGTTCAGAAAACAAATCTAAACTGGCGATGTTGAACCCATCTGATTCCATCGTGGATTGGGTATTGAAAACTGTTCCAACCATGGGTGCAGGTTGGTGTCCTCCTGGTATGCTTGGCATCGGGATCGGCGGTACTGCAGAAAAAGCCATGATGCTTGCGAAAGAAGCATTGATGGAAGAGATCAACATGGACGAATTGCTTCGTCGTGGTCCACAAAGCAAGATGGAAGAACTTCGTATCGAGATCTTCGAGAAAGTGAATGCACTCGGTATTGGTGCACAAGGTCTCGGTGGTTTAACGACTGTTCTGGATATCAAGATCAAAGATTACCCTTGCCACGCGGCAGGCAAACCAGTCGGCATGATCCCGAACTGTGCGGCAACCCGTCACGCGCACTTCCAGCTTGATGGTTCAGGTGTTGCGCATATCCAAGCGCCTAAACTTGAAGACTACCCTCAAGTGACTTGGGATGCATCTAAATCTAAGCGTGTGAACCTGGATACCATCACTCAAGAAGAAATGAATTCTTGGCAGCCAGGTGATACCTTATTGCTCAGCGGTACCATGTACACTGGCCGTGATGCAGCACATAAACGTATGGTTGAAATGATCGACAATGGTGAAGAGCTTCCTGTTGATCTGAAAGGTAAATTCATTTACTACGTAGGTCCAGTTGATCCGGTCCGTGACGAAGTGGTTGGCCCTGCAGGCCCTACAACTGCAACACGTATGGACAAGTTCACTCGCAAAGTACTTGAGCATACAGGTCTGTTCGGTATGATCGGTAAAGCGGATCGTGGTCCTGCTGCGATTGAAGCAATCAAAGACCACAAAGCCACTTATTTGATGGCTGTGGGTGGTGCAGCTTACCTGGTATCTAAAGCAGTACGTCAGGCTGAAGTTGTTGCCTTTGCTGACTTAGGTATGGAAGCAATCTACAAATTTGTCGTAGAAGATATGCCTGTTTCTGTTGCTGTAGATGTGAATGGTACTTCCATCCACGCGATTGCACCAAAAATCTGGCAAGCCAAGATTGGTAAAATTCCAGTCGTAGATGCTGCTGCTCAGTAATCATTGAGTAGATATAAAAAAGCACCTGAATCAGGTGCTTTTTTATTGCAGAGAAATATTTTCTTTCTACAAGAAAGAAAAAACGTGTAGCATCCTTTCGACACTACACGTCCTTTCAACACACAATCAAAACTTAAGCCGATTTAGAATCAATCACTTTAAGATCTGATTTGACTGCTTCTTCAGTTTCTACTTTGGGCAAACGCTCTGGCTTAAATACTGGCTCAGCTGTTCCATTGATCACCGCTTCATTGATCACCACGGTGCCAACATCGCTACGGCTCGGTAAGTCATACATAGTTTCAAGCAGGACATTTTCCAAGATAGAACGCAGACCACGTGCACCTGTATTACGTTCGAGCGCTTTTTTCGCTACTGCACGTAATGCAGAATCTTCAAATACTAGATCTACATTTTCCATGCTGAACAAATATTGGTACTGACGAGTCAAAGCATTTCTCGGCTCAGTCAGAATCTGCATCAAGGCTTCTTCGTCCAGCTCTTCAAGCGTTGCAATCACCGGTAAACGACCAATGAATTCAGGAATCAAGCCAAATTTGACCAGGTCATTCGCTTCAACCTGACGGAACAGCTCAGTGACTTTTTTGCTTTCGTCTTTTTTCTTCACTTCAGCATTAAAGCCAATCCCGCCTTTTTCCTGACGCTGCTGTACGATTTTCTCCAAACCAGAGAAAGCACCACCACAGATAAACAGGATGTTTGAGGTATCAATCTGAATGAACTCTTGCTGTGGATGCTTACGGCCACCTTGTGGTGGAATAGAAGCCACAGTCCCTTCAATCATTTTCAGTAGGGCTTGCTGCACCCCTTCACCCGATACGTCACGGGTAATCGATGGGTTTTCCGATTTACGGGTAATCTTGTCGATTTCATCGATATAGATAATCCCTTTTTGAGCCTTTTCGACATCGTAATCAGCTTTTTGTAACAGCTTCTGTACGATGTTCTCAACATCCTCACCGACATAACCGGCTTCGGTCAAAGTCGTTGCATCCGCCATGGCAAAAGGCACATCCAGCAAACGTGCCAGTGTTTGTGCCAATAAGGTTTTACCTGACCCGGTTGGACCGATCAGCAAGATATTACTTTTTGCAATTTCCAGCCCATCTTCAGCTTTATGATGGCCATGATGGGAAACTTTCAAACGCTTGTAATGGTTATAAACCGCCACAGACAAGGTTTTCTTGGCCAAGTCCTGACCAATCACATATTGATCCAGTGCAGCACGGATTTCATGTGGTTTTGGCAGAGGACGGCTCGCCCAATCTCCAGATTCCACCTGCTGGCTGGTTTGTACCAAGTCTAAGCATACGTCCACACATTCGTTACAAATATATGCGTCCTCGCCTGCAATCAGTTTCCCGACTTCGGCCTGCGTTTTACCGCAAAATGAACAATGCTTTTGTCCTTGAGGATGTTCGGACATACTTTCTCCAATAATCTAATCTTTTGAGCTTACAGACGTTTGCTTAATACGGCATCAACCAGACCGTAGTCTTTCGCTGCCTGAGCCGTCATAAAGTTATCACGGTCGGTATCGCGTGCTACGGTTTCGTAATCCTGGCCACTATGCTCAGCCATCAAACGGTTGAGACGCTCTTTAATAAACAGGATCTCACGCGCATGGATTTCGATGTCTGATGCCTGACCACGGAAACCGCCTAGAGGCTGGTGAATCATGACACGGGCATTTTCCAGGCAATAGCGCTTGCCTTTGGCACCCGCATTCAACAGGAAAGCACCCATAGAGGCTGCTTGCCCCATACAGATCGTGGATACATCAGGTTTGATGTATTGCATGGTATCGTAAATCGCCATACCTGCGGTCACAGAACCGCCCGGCGAGTTAATATATAAATGAATATCTTTATCTGGATTTTCTGCTTCTAAAAAGAGCATTTGTGCGACGATCAAATTCGCCATGTTATCTTCGACTTCACCGGTCAAGAAAATAACCCGTTCACGCAACAAGCGAGAAAAAATATCAAATGATCGTTCACCACGAGATGATTGTTCAACAACCACAGGAACTAAAGCATTTTCAATACCTGGAACATACATACGTTTATTTATTCCTAAATTTTTTGTGACTCAACCCATCGCAACAATATGCGGGATAATACGCAAAATTGCAAAATTATTCCGAGTAAAATGTCAGATAATTTGTGCATATGCTAGAGGCAGTTACAGTCACAAACAATCCTATAAAAAAAGGCGCTTACGCGCCTTTTTTCATTCAAGTCAAATTAACCTTGTTGACGAGCTTGTTGCTCTTTCAATAGGTCTTCATAACTTACTGCTTTGTCGCTGACTTTAGCTGCTGCCAAGATGTGGTCAACAACTTGGTCTTCAAGTACAACAGCTTCAATTTGCGCGCGTTGTTGCTTGTCATTTTTGAAGAATTCGATCACTTCGTTTGGATCTTCGTAAGAAGAAGCCATATCTTCGATGTAAGCATCTACACGGGCTTGATCTACTTCAAGTTTCGCATCAGCCAAGACCTTGCTCACCAATACGCCAAGTTTTACAGATTTTTCAGCTTGTTCTTTGAACAATTCATCTGGAAGCATGCTTGAATCAAATGCTTTCGCACCTTGTGCACCAAATTGTTGGGTGAACTGTTGGATCATTTGTTGACGTTGACGGTCGATTTCTTGAGCAACCATTGCCGCTGGAAGTTCAACTTCGTTTGCTGCTACAAGCGCGTCAAAAGTAGCGCCTTTCACTTGGTTACGTAAGCCGTTTTTCACTTCACGTTCCATGTTTTTACGAACGTCAGCTTTTAACTTTTCAACGCCGTCTTCTTCAGAAAGACCAAACAATTTCAAGAATTCAGCATCGATTTCTGGAAGTTTTGCTTTTTCAACCAACTTCACAGTGATCTTGAATTGTGCTTGTTTACCTGCAAGATTCGCAGCTTGGTAGTCTTCAGGGAAAGTTACATCAATAACTTTCTCTTCGCCTTTCTTCATGCCTACGATGCCATCTTCAAAGCCTGGAATCATACGGCCAGAACCTAATACCAGTTTAAAGTCTTCAGCAGAACCGCCTTCGAATTTTTCACCGTCGATAGAACCTTCAAAATCGAAAGTCACTTGCATGTCTTTTTTCGCCATACCTTTGGTTTCAACCCAAGTTTGACGTTGTTTCTGCAAGTTCTCGATCATCTGATCAACATCAGCGTCTTTTACTTCAGAAGATTTACGTTCGATTTCAAGAGCATCAAATGCTTTTACTTCAACTTCAGGATAAACTTCAACAATCGCTTCAAAAGTCAATGCATCTTCTTTTTGCTCAACTTTCTCAATGTTAGGCATACCTACAGCATTGATTTTTTCTTGTTGAATCGCTTCGAATACAGTGTCACGAATGATGTCATTCACCACTTCTTGGTAGATGCCTGCGCCATATTCACGACGTACAACATTCACTGGCACTTTACCAGGACGGAAGCCGTTGATCTTCACAGTTTTGGCAGTGCGTTTCAAGCGAGCTTCGAATTGCTCGTTAATACGGCTCGTCGGTACAGATACGTTTAAACGACGGGCAACGCCCGAAACCGCTTCAGAAGTTACTTGCATGGCTTCCTCGATATGTTTAGTAATAACAGTTTATAAAAAAGTGCCATATTATATGCCAACATTTCAAGATATACAAAATCACCTGATTTTTAGTGTTATTTTTGTTTATCAGAATCGTTGAATTAGATTCAAATCTGAATATCACTGCAGATATCGAGATTAAACAACAAGTTAAACTTCCTTCTTGTGCTTTGAGCAAAACTCATTTCAGCCCTGCTCAACCACATAACAGCAAACTTCCCTCCCAAACACTCTAAAATCCCCAAAATCATCTCCCATTCATACAGAGATAACCGAAAAAAACATCAAGAGATTAAAAATATTCACTTAAAATCAGAGCATAATTGAATAACGCCTACAGGACTTAAGCCAAAGATGTGGATGAATCAGCCTCACAACGTGAAAACTTCCCTTGATCCCTGTACTAGGTAAAGCAGGCATAGGCACTTTTAGCATACGCTTTGTTTCATTCCATTATGAATCGACTGCAACAGCCAAATAAAATGATGCCCAGGGATTTTGATTAGTTTAGGCAAGTAAAATAGGACTTTGAAACAAGACTTAACGTTTTTAAATGAAACCTTAATGAAAATCTTTCTCAAAAAAAATGCTTACATTTAAAATACTGATCAAAAACAAACAATACAAAGTTTTATCCTATTTATAATTAAAAACAGTAAGTTATTTGTTTTTTGTTACAACATATCATTTGCAAAAATGATCAATACCAAAATATCAATCTTTAGTTTCAATAAAAAGCAATTGGTATTACAAATAAGAATTACTATTATTTGCAACATCAACTGATTCTCATTTAGAGCCAATTATGTCATTCATCAAAACACGCAAAAAGATTGTATCTTCAGCGATCGCTTCTTCACTTTCAGTGATGGCAACAGCCGCAATTGCGCAGGAAGATGTTACCCAGCTACCAACGATTCAGGTGGCTGCAAATGCTCAGGAACAGCAAGGCTTAAAGGTAGATAACTCAGCAAATAGTAAATTTGTTGCCCCTCTGCTCGACACCGCAAAATCAGTCTCTGTGGTTTCCAAGCAACTGATTGAAGACACCAAAGTCACAACATTAAGTGATGCACTGCGTACGGTGCCAGGGATTACCCTAGGTGCAGGTGAAGGAGGTAACCCGAATGGTGACCGTCCATTTATTCGCGGTTATAACTCGGAAAGCTCGATGTATGTCGATGGTATCCGCAATGCTACCTCACAAAACCGTGAAATGTTTGCGGTAGAACAGGTTGAAGTCACTAAAGGTTCTGCATCTGCCTTAGGTGGTGCAGGCACCAGTGGCGGTAGCATCAACATGATTTCTAAAATCGCTAAAGCCGGTGACTTTTTAGAAGGTTCTGTCGCGGGTGGTACAGATAGCTATGCACGTATTACGCTCGATGCCAATAAAGATTTTGGTAACGGTGTCGCAGCACGTGTTGCGGTTCTCGGTCATCAAAATGAAAAAGCTGGTCAAGCTGATGGTACCGAATACAAACGTGCTGGTATTGCCCCTAGTATTACGTTTGGTTTGGATACTCCTACCCGTGCAACATTAAGCTATTACTACTTGAAAACGGATGATACGCCAGATTCAGGTATTCCATACAATAACCCGAGTAAGTTCCCTGATAATAGTGGTAAACCAATTGATGTCAAACAAGGAACTTACTATGGTTGGAAAGATCGCGATTTCCAACAGCAGGAAAACCAGATTGGCACCCTCAAGTTAGAACATGATTTGACTGATGATCTGACAATTACCAATACAGCCGTTTACTCAAATTCAAAGAATGATTATCTCTGGACCAACCCAGATGACTCCAAAAATAATATTTATACTGGCACAAACCCGGGTGTGCTAAATGGTTATGTTTGGGCACGTGTCAACTCTCGTATTGCTGATACCGATACCTTTACTGATCAATTGGCATTAACCGGTAAATTCAATACTGGTCGCTTAAAACACCGTTTTAACCTCGGTGCAGAATATAGCGATCAAGAAACTGATCGTACGCAATATATTATTAATGATAAAAACAGTACTGGTAGTGCATATCAAGATTGTTCTATAGCAGCCAATATCATTTCAGGCTGGTGTACTCCAGTACAGGATCCGAACAGAGGCGCATGGACTGGTTCAATCAGCACCAATGGTGCGGATCGCTACAATATCCAAACCAAGTCAACCTCTGTCTATTTCCTGGATAACATTGAGCTGAATCCACAATGGCTTCTAGACTTGGGTGTTCGTTGGGACAAGTTTGATACCGAACAAACCATGGTTGCTGGTAGCAAAAATACTCTTGTTGACCCAGGTACTGTACGCAAGGCAAAAAATGACAAAGATTTCGTTAATTACCAAGCCGGTATTACCTTTAAACCGGTAGAAAATGGCTCTATTTATGCCAGTTATGCAACATCTGCCAATCCAGTCGGTGTCGATGGTGGTGATGGTTCTGAAGGACTGAGCAATCAGACTAGTTCTGTAACCTTAGAACAAGCGAATTACATCAATAACCTCAAGCCTGAAGAAGTACGTACCATCGAGTTAGGCACAAAGTGGGATTTATTGGATGAACACTTAAATCTAACTGCGGCAATTTTCCGTACGGAAAAAACCAACACGCGCGCTGTAGATTTTGACAATCTTACACGTAATATTGGTGAAACACGCATTGATGGTTTTGAATTAGGTCTGAACGGCAACATCACTGAGCAATGGGCTGTTTCAGCTGGTTATACTTACCTAGACAGTGAAATTATTGATGATGGTAAGGCAACCAATGAAGGTAACCAGGTACAGAACGTCGCTAAAAATAGTGCAACGCTCTGGACGACTTACCAAGTTCTGCCTCAATTCACCATTGGTGGTGGCGCAACCTATATGGATAAAGTCTATGGTGACCCAGCAAATACCAAGTGGGCTCCATCGTATGTTCGTTATGATGCAATGGCACGTTACAATGTTGATAAGAATATTGATGTGCAATTAAACGTCAATAACTTGACAGATAAACGTTACTTCAATAGAACGTATAGCAACCACTATGCTACTGAAGCGGAAGGCCGCAGCGCAGTCTTGTCTTTAAACTTCAAATATTAATTCAACCGGAGAATTCCATAATTAATTTATGGGATTTTTCACTCATAGCCTCCTCATGTGAGGCTATTTTTATATACTGTCTATATCCATTTACACAGGTACACAGCCGTGATCCATCATATTCCGAATGTATTAAGCTCTGAACAAGTCCAATATTTTCGTGAGGAAATGAATAAAATCGAGTGGGTCAATGGCAAAGTGACGGCCGGCACCCTGTCTGCAACCGTCAAACAAAACCAGCAACTTCCAGAAGATAACCCTTTAACCCATCATCTTAGCAATATCATTTTAGAATCTTTAGGCCAGCATCCTTTATTCCTGTCAGCTGCATTGCCACTGGATATCATTCCGCCCCTGTTTAACCGTTATGAAAATAATGAAGCCTTTGGTTTTCATGTCGACAATTCCATCCGCCGTATTCGTGGCACCAATGAACGTCTAAGAACCGATCTATCCTGTACCGTATTCCTGAGTGAACCAGATGAATATGAAGGGGGTGAATTGGTCATTGAAGATACTTATGGCTACCATGAAGTGAAGTTACCCGCTGGCGATATGGTGCTCTACCCTTCAACCAGTCTGCATGAAGTAACTGCCGTAACCGAAGGCTGCCGTATTGCTTCTTTTTTCTGGGTACAAAGTATGGTGCGTGGTGAGGCTGAAAGACATATGCTATTCAATCTGGACCAAACCGTACAAAACCTGCGGGTAGAACTCGGTGATAGCCATGATGAAGTCATTCGCCTGACCAATCTGTATCATAACTTGATGCGTAAATGGGCCGAGCTTTAACGCTGTCCGAGTGCTCTTGATCTCTAAAATGCTCGTACAATCCAGCCACATTCTATTTTAGAGATCATTTGCTTTTACTCAAAAAAGTATTTACCACACTGAGGAGAAAAGAAAAAATTTTTCACATTTATTAAAATAATGAAAATTTATTTTCATAAAACTTAAAAATGACTAAAAATTGAAAAACTTTTTCCCTTTATTCTGGTTAAACTCTATCTTATAAATGAACAGATAAGCATCAATTCGATCCAGCTCAACGCGATAGCCCAAAAAGCTTGGAAATTGACTGCATAGACACAATCTATATTAGTAGAACGGTAGTTTGAGTAAGAACTAAACTACTGAGACTACACAAGGAGTTCCCTCATGATGTTGGCTGATCCAAGTAAAAAATATCGTCGCATGTACCAGCGTGTGGACTTGCCTGACCGTCAATGGCCAAATAACGAAATCACCCAAGCGCCGATGTGGATGAGTACTGACCTTCGTGATGGTAACCAGGCCATTTTTGAACCGATGGACATGGAACAGAAATTTAAAATGTTCCAGATGTTGGTCAAAATTGGTTTCAAACATATCGAAATTGGCTTCCCATCAGCGTCGCAAATTGACTTTGATTTCACGCGCAAATTGATCGAAGAAGGTCATATTCCGGATGACGTGTATATCGAAGTCTTGGTACAAGCCCGTGATCATTTGATCCAGCGTACGTTCGAGGCCTTGGAAGGTGCGAAACGTGCCATCGTGCATATCTATAACTCCAACTCTCCAACATTCCGCAAGAAAGTTTTGAATGTGGATGTGGAAGGTGCACGTCAGTTGGCAATCAATGCTGCACAAAAAGTGAAAGAATACGCGGCGAACTACCCTGAAACTGATTTCATTTTCCAGTACAGTCCAGAGTGTTTCTCTGCAACTGAATTGGAAGTTGCCAAAGCCGCCTGCGATGCGGTGACTGAAGTTTGGGAAGCCTCTCCAGACAACAAAGTCATTTTGAACTTGCCAGCGACTGTTGAAGTTTCTACACCGAACATCTATGCCGACCAAGTAGAATGGATGCACCGTAACATCGAACGTCGTGATGGTGTAATCATCTCTGTTCACTGTCATAACGACCGTGGTTGTGGTATTGCAGCGACTGAATTGGCGATTATGGCCGGTGCAGACCGTGTCGAAGGCTGTGTGTTTGGCAATGGTGAACGTACCGGTAACGTAGACGTTGCTGCAGTGGCCTTGAACATGTACACCCAAGGTGTTACACCAAACTTGGACTTCTCCAACATCAATGAAATCATTGCGACTGTGGAAGAATGTACCGGTTTGCCCGTGCATCCACGCCATCCATATGCTGGTGACTTGGTGTTCACTGCATTCTCTGGCTCGCATCAGGATGCGATCAAAAAAGGCTTTGAATACCAGAAAAATGAAGAAATCTGGGATATGCCGTACTTGCCAATCGATCCAAAAGATTTGGGTCGTGACTATGACGCCGTGATCCGTGTGAATTCACAATCAGGTAAAGGTGGTATCGCCTACTTGTTGGAATCAAATTACAATGTGGTCTTGCCGCGTCGTTTGCAAATCGAATTCTCACAAGTGGTTCAGCAACATACTGATGCAACGGCCAGCGAAATTTCAGCACAAGAAATCTGGAACTTGTTCAAAGAAACTTATGTTGAAGTGAAGAATGCCAACTACACGGCGAAAAACTACAAGTTGTCGGATAACAACGGCAATCAGGTGATTGAGCTTGATGTGGTGGCGAATGGTCAGAGCCAGCAACTTCGTGGTGAAGGCAATGGTCCAATCTCAGCGATCTTGGATGCCTTGAACTTGCCAATCGACGTATTGAACTACGAAGAGCGCAGTATTGGTTCAGGTGCCAATGCCAAAGCCTTGGCCTTGATCGAAATTCAAGTGAAAGGTACCGGTAAATCTGCTTTTGGTGCCGGCTTGCATGACAATATCGTGACGTCTTCAATCGAAGCGATCATTGCTGCAACCAACCGTTTAATTGAACAAGGCGTGATCAGCACCGAGCAAGTTGTTGCCACTGCCGTTTAATTGACAAAAAACCCTTTTGAAAGGATACCCTTCGTTGGTATCCTTTTATTATTCTTACTAAAGATTTAAGGCGAATTGTTCCCGTGTCTTTTCCATCCGACTCCGTGGGTCTGATCACCCCGCAAAAGTTCCAATTCGAAGAACCGCTAGAACTAGAATGTGGACGCGTGCTGCCACGTTTTGACTTGATGGTGGAAACCTATGGTGTGCTGAATGAGGAAAAATCCAATGCGATTCTCATTTGCCATGCCCTGTCAGGTCATCATCATGCGGCGGGATATCACCATGCGGATGACAAGAAACCAGGATGGTGGGATGCCTGTATTGGTCCAGGAAAAGCGCTCGATACCAATAAATTCTTTGTGGTTGCCCTGAATAATATTGGGGGCTGCCATGGCTCAACGGGTCCAATTTCCCCAAATCCAGAAAATGACAACCGTCCTTATGGCCCAGATTTTCCTTTGGTCACAGTGCGTGACTGGGTCAAAACCCAAGCCATGCTTTCCGACCGTCTGGGTATTACCACCTGGTATGCCATCGTCGGTGGCTCACTCGGTGGCATGCAAGCCTTGCAATGGTCAGTCGATTATCCTGAGCGTTTGCAGAAGTGTGTGATCATTGCCAGTGCGCCAAAATTATCGGCACAGAACATTGCCTTTAACGAAGTGGCACGTCAGTCGATTCTTTCGGATCCTGATTTCTATAATGGCCGTTATCTAGAGCATGACAGCTACCCAAAACGTGGTCTTATTCTGGCACGTATGGTCGGTCATATCACCTATCTGTCCGAAGAAGCCATGAAACAGAAATTTGGCCGTGATTTAAAATCCGGCAAATTCATGTATGGCTTTGATGTCGAATTCCAGGTCGAAAGCTACCTGCGTTATCAAGGTGAGCAATTTAGCCGTAACTTTGATGCCAATACTTATCTGATCATGACCAAGGCGCTGGATTATTTTGATCCTTCGCGTGAGTACGAATCCTCCTTGAAAAAAGCCATGGCCAATACAAAATGCCGCTTCTTGGTGGTTTCATTCACCACTGACTGGCGTTTTACACCAAGCCGCTCACAGGAAATCGTCAATGCACTGATCAGCAACCACAAACCGGTGAGCTATCTGGATATTGATGCCGAACAGGGCCATGATTCCTTCCTGTTCCCGATTCCGCTGTATGTGAAAGCCCTGCGTGCCTTTTTGGGTGGTGCGGAAGATTTGGCCTCAACACGTGTGGAGACCGCATAATGCGTATTGATCAACAGTTGGCAGAAAAATGGATCAAACCAGGTTCGAGCGTATTGGATCTGGGCTGTGGTGATGGCGAATTACTGGCACATATGAGCCGCAAACATCAAATCCGGGCCTATGGCTTAGAAATCGATCAAGAAAAGATTGCAATTGCGGTCAGTCGCGGTTTAAATATTATTCAACAGGACTTAAATTTAGGCTTAAGCCGATTTGCCAATCAGTCTTTTGACTATGTGGTGATGGCACAAGCTTTGCAGGCTGTAGATGCACCCGATGTTTTATTACGAGACATGGTGCGCGTGGGGAAACAGGCGATTATTACCTTTCCAAACTTTGCCCATTGGAAGACCCGTTCTTTCTTAGCTTTGAAAGGGAAAATGCCGGTTTCTGAGGCTTTACCGTATATGTGGTACAACACTCCCAACATTCACCTGTGTACCTTTAAAGATTTTGAAGCACTCTGTGCCGAAAATAATATTCAAATTATTAATCGACTTGCCGTCAATGGGAACCAACAAGGTAGTTTACTCAGTAAACACATTCCGAATTTGTTTGGTGAAGTGGCAATTTATCGAGTGAGCGCACTATGAAAAAACTATTACTTAGCACACTTTTAATGGGGTTTTTTAGCCTTCACGCCCACGCAGACTATATTCCCCAGCCGCAATCAACGTCTTCTCAAGCAGCACGTTACTCCACTATGTCAGTCAATGACCTGATGCAGGCAGCGAAGTCTGGGCAGGCGGGTGCACAATTCTATTTGGCCACCCGTTATCAACAAGGCCGAGAAATTGCAAAAGATGACAAACAAGCTTTTGCCTGGTTCAAACTCGCGGCTGATCAAGGCCTTTCTGCTGCGCAACTCAACGTTGGCCGTATGTATGCAGATGGGATCGGCACACAAAAAAATGAAACGCTCGCACGCAAATATTTCGAAAAAGCAGCCAGTAATGGTGATAATCGTGCCAGCTTTAACCTAGCGATGATGGAAGAACAGAAAAAAAACTACGTGGGTGCGTATCAATGGTATGAACTGTCTACCCGTGATGGCATGCTCGACACCAAAGTGATTAATCTCTCTGAAGGTAAAAAAACCGCTTTGGCTGCCAACCTAACCCAAGAGCAAATTCGTATGGCACGTGACCGTGCGGACCAATGGATTCAAGCCCAATAAAATTTTGATCTTTTTAAAAGGCACCTTCGGGTGCTTTTTTATCGTCCAGATTTTACTTCGCACCAAAACCAACCAGGTTGTGATGCGGTTAAAAGATTCTCTCCAAATTGGATCAACTGATCAACGCGATGACTGCATTCTTACGATAAGCCAAATATACAACCGCTTTATTCTCTTCACTGCTCTACGCTCGACGTTTTCCACACTCAAAATCATGACTTTGTGTCCCCATTTTGAATACCGACTAAAGAATTAATGAATGTAAAGTTTACCTGCCTCAACTTCCAGTCGAGCTTTCAGCTCCCTCTTTTACACTGACCATACCAGCCTTGCATTTATGCCCTCATTGCATGGATAAATCCGCTAAAATAGTCGCCATTCTTTTTTTTCAGATCACGGGCGAAATAATGTTTGCACACGATTGGTTATCTCAGGGTACGCTGGTTCTGGCCAGCAATAACAAAGGCAAAATCGCTGAATTTGAAAAACTGTTCAAGCAGTTGGCCCTACCGGTGGCGGTGGTGCCACAAGGTCAACTGAATATTGAAGATGCCGTGGAAGACGGCCTGAGCTTTGTGGAAAATGCCATTATCAAGGCTCGCCATGCTTCCCGTATTTCCGGAAAACCGGCGATTGCCGATGATTCGGGTATTTGTGTCCCAATTCTGGGGGGGGCACCGGGAATTTATTCGGCACGCTATGCTGGAGAGCATGGCAATGATGCGGCTAACAATGAGAAATTGCTGCAAGACCTGAAACCATTCCGCCAAGAAGGCAAAACGATTGAAGGCATGTTTGTCTGTGTCTTGGCGCTGGTACAACACGCGGAAGACCCATTACCGCAAGTATTCCAAGGAATTTGGCAGGGTGAAATTCTTGAAGCCCCACGCGGTGAAAATGGTTTCGGTTATGATCCATTATTCTGGCTGCCTGAACTGGGGATTTCCAGCGCGGAAATGTCAAAACAGGATAAAAACCAGATCAGCCACCGTGGCCAGGCCATGCAGAAATTCCGTGCCAGCCTACTGCAAGGGTAATTTCTTATCAGTCAATCTGATGTCATGCACACATGGCATCAGCGCAAAATATGCAGTACGACCGCATATAGCAGCACAATTACACAGCTCACCATCGTTCCTGCTGCAATATAGGCAGCGGAACGTCCCGTCCCCTGATAATGGGTTTCTAATGCCACAATATTGGCCGCCGGAGGCAGGCAAAATAACAAAAACATTACCCCGATAAACGGCCGCAACGCTGCAAATGCCAGATAGGTAACGCCACACAATACAGCACCACAGAGCAGCTTTATCCCGGCTACCTGACTGCTCTGCAGAACATCGTCCCAAGCGACTTTGGTGTGCCTAAGCCACATGCCCAACACGCACATTCCGGCAAGGCTCATGGCCCATTTGCAGAACAGATACACCCACTGTAAAAGATGAGGATCCTGAACCTGATGTAGCCCAGATAGGCGTGCCAGCCCAGCCACAGCAAGGGCAATAATTGGCGGAGATCGCAGCACTTTGACTGCAATCGCCGTCCAGGGTTGAGGGCTGGAGCAGACTGCAGTGACCGCCCAGATATTGCCGAAAATGGAGCCCCCGATATAAAGAGCAACCATGGCGGCACTGATCTCTGGTCCGAACAGCGCAATTGCAAATGGAAATCCCAGCCAGGCAAGATTGACATAGCTAAAGCACAAGGCTCTGAGGCGATCATGACTAAAATAGAAAAACAGTGCATAGAGCACAAGCGCCGAGCCAAAACTGAATAGCATCAGCCCCAGACTGCCCGGCTGATAAAACACCATATTGTAAATAATGACCACAGGGATCAAACAGCGTGCCAACAGGCTCGCCAGTATCGGCTTGAGCCTGTTACTCCAGTCCTGTGCAGCCAAGCACCAGCCACAACAAAAAGCCACCAGGGCAACTAGCATCGCCACAATCTTGTCCCCCTCATTTCTCTGCGGCTATGCTACCACTTTCTTGGCAGGCGATTGCTTCTCTTGAGCTGTCTTAAAATTGCAACCGCAATGTCACTGATCTGTCATTTCAGCCTGTTCAGATAGCAGCTAAAACTTCGGGAGAAAGCGTGATGGCAGGCTTGTCGATTTGGCATGTACTGATTTTTGCCATTGTGGTGATTTTATTGTTTGGCACGTCAAAATTAAAAAACTTAGGTAAAGATGTGGGTGGCGCAGTAAAAGATTTTAAAAAATCCATCCGTGAAGAGGAAGACCGTTCGAACACAACAGCTGAACCGTCCTCTGCCGCGACTACTACTAAAGCCTCTGAAAATTCAGTGAAAGGTTAATAGGCTACAACACATGTTCAATGTGGGAATGACTGAAATTTTCTGTTTTGCTGTGATTGCCTTGGTGATTTTAGGCCCAGAACAATTGCCTGAGGCAGTGCGTTTTATTGCCAAATGGTATGGCAAATTCAAACGAGCCATCACCACGATCCAGCAGGAAATTGATCAGGAACTTAAGCTGTCCGAGTTCCGTAAAGAAATCCAGCAGGAAATCCAACGTTTGACGGAACTAGAACGGCGTCTGCAACAACAGCTGGATAAACAGCATTTGTTTGGGGAAACAAGTTGCAGGGAGCCACAAAGCCGACAAACAAGGCCACACGCCGCGCTATATCTCTACACGGCAAAACGACATATACCACCTTTCCTAAAGCCTTGTGCGGGCAGCATGATTACTTGCCCTCCTGACAATATCTCCCCTCACTTCAAGATTGCCGTATGAGCCAAATATCCCCGTCTTCATCGTCTTCAGAGACTGAAACGCTGACCCAAATGCCGGTGATACAGCATGTGATGGTGCTCCGGCAGCATCTGATCAAAATGTTGGGGCTCACCCTGCTGTTGTTTTTCTGTCTGTTGCCTTTTCGCAATGCGATTTATCAGGAGCTCTCGGCACCCTTACGTCTGCAGTTGCCGCAAAGCTCCTCGATGATTGCCACCGATGTCACCGCAACCTTTATGGCACCGTTCAAGCTCAACCTGTTTGTGGCTATTGTACTGGCCATGCCGTTTATCCTGTATCAGTTGTGGTGTTTTATCCGCCCCGCCCTGTATCAAAAAGAACGCCGTCTGGCATTGCCCTTGCTCGGTGCCAGCATCCTGCTGTTCTATGCCGGGATTGCATTTGCCTATTTCATTACCTTGCCGGCCATTCTGCATTTTTTTGTCAGTGTTTCTCCGGAAACCGTAGCGCCAATGACTGACATCAACAGCTATCTGAGTTTTTGCCTGAAGCTGTTCCTGCTGTTTGGGCTGACCTTCGAAATTCCACTGGTCACGTTGCTACTGATTCTGATGGGTATTGTCAGCACGCAAAGTCTGGTCGAAAAACGCCGTTTTATTATCGTGGGCTGTTTTTTTATTGCCATGTTTGTGACGCCACCGGATGCATTGTCGATGATTATGCTGGCGGTTCCGATGTGTCTGCTGTTTGAACTCGGCTTATGGCTAGGCAAATTGTTGGAAGCCTCACGTTCGGGTCAATATGAATCCAGACATTAGGGATGAGAAGAACTGATCAAGGTGGCAACCCACGACTCCCCAAGTGACAAATCAAGCAAAAAAAACATGGACTGCCAAAAGAATGATCACGGCCCATCCCGATAACAAACAACAATTTGAATGGATCTGAAAATGACAATGACTTCTCCCTCTGCTAGCCGCCGCGATGTGTTGAAATGGTTGATTGGTCTGCCTTTCTTGCCTTTAGGTGCGATGACAAGCGGCTGTGCACACAATCCTGCACTCACCACTGCACAGATCTCTGGAATGCGACTCAAACAGGCCACCTTCAGCGCGATGCAGGCTCCAGTCCATATTGCCGAGATGGCCAAAACACAGGTGAACTCGCGTCTGAAAATTACCTGGGAAGACAATAGCAGCGACGACTATCAGCTCGGCTATCATGAATTTCTGCGCACAGGCACCCTGGTCGAGCATTTAGATGGCGGAAAAATTGTGGCGGGGGGGTATTTTGATGCAAACGGCAAGCCTATTCTGGATAATACGCGCCAGTATTTCTCGGATTGTCCGGATGGTTCTTCGCTGATTGCGCTGGAAAATGCGCAAGTCCCGGGCGTCAAACATCCGGTCTTTTTTGTGGTGCAGTTTGAGTACACGTCAAAAAGCCTGAATGGTGAAGATCCCTACGGCATTTTGCCCTCTCCGATTGCTATTTTGACACTGGATCAAGACCCGCAGACTGGCAAGCTCGAATTCAAGAAATACTTCAATGTCGATACGGCTCCGGTACATGGCTTATGGATTACCTGTGGTGCTAGTCTGTCCCCTTGGAATACGCATCTTTCAAGCGAGGAATATGAACCGGATGCCTTTGATCAGGGCTTGGGCCAGTCCTTGAAAACTCTACTGGGATTTGGCCAGAAGTTCTTTGCCGACGCCCACAAAGCCAAGGCCTATAACTATGGTCATTTGCCAGAAGTGGTTGTTCATCCCGATGGCCATGCCAGCATTCAAAAACATTTCTGTCTGGGCCGCATTTCCCATGAACTGGTGCAGGTCATGCCGGATCAGCGTACGGTGCTCATGGGGGATGACTATACCAATGGCGGGCTGTTTATGTTTATTGCCGACCGGGAACGAGACCTGTCTGCCGGTACGCTGTATGTGGCGAAATACACCCAAGTGTTGAATGAACACTCGACAGCTCGCCTGCGCTGGATTGAACTGGGTCATGCCCGCAGCCGTGACATTGAAACGCTGGTGAATCAGGACAATATTCAACCGTGGGACATCATGGAAAGTTATCTGGATACGGATCCGGGCAAACCGGCCGATCTGACAAGTTATACACCGATTGTGCTCAACAAGAAAAAAGCCTGGGTCAAACTCAAATCTGGGCAAGAAAAAGCGGCTGCCTTTCTGGAAACCCACCGCTATGCCGCGATGCGTGGAGGCAGTTTGGGCTTTACCAAAATGGAAGGCACGACGGTCAACATCCGGGATAAAGTCGCTTACTCGGCACTCGCTAACATTCAGGACTGTATGGTGCAAGGCGACCCTTGCTGGCAGAAAGAACTGAATATTTCGTTTAGCCGTCCGATCAAGGCCGGAGGCATTCTGGCGCATGATCTGGCAGGAGGACAACGGACTACGGATAATCAACCGATTCACAGTGAATGGGTGCCCTACCAGTCCAAAGTCCTGCTATTAGGTGAAGACATCGGCAAAGATAAACTGGGCAACACTGCCCATCCGGATAAGATCGCCAGTCCTGATAACCTGAAATTTTCGGAAACACTGCGCACCCTGTTTATTGGTGAAGACAGTGGCCAGCACACCAACAATTTTCTCTGGGCTTATCAGGTCGATACCGGTTCCCTAACCCGCATCCTCTCGACCCCGGCAGGTGCAGAATCGACCGGTTTACACGCGGTTGATTCTATCCATGGCTGGACTTACATCATGAGTAACTTCCAGCATCCCGGAGACAATGACAAGCTGCCTGCGGAGTTAAAAGCCCAAGTATTGGCCAACTATAATCAAGGCTATAGTGCCAGTGTCGGCTATTTGACTGCAGACTGGATCATGCCTTCAGTTGAAAAGAAAAACTAACATTTTCCAGGCAAATGCCGGTGTACGCATCGGCATGGTGCTATTTACTGCAAAGTAATCTGTTGCTGCCGGATCATGCCACGCTGCTCGCCCTGTTGAGCTTTTTCCAGCCAGATCCATTGCTGCGGCGTCATGCGTAAAAAGTTGGAACAGCGCGTGCCATAATCCGCACTTTGAATAAACGTGGAAGACAGCAGCTGTTCTTTTTCAAGACTCAAGCCAGTATGCGGTAATTGTTGCAAGGGGACTTTGCGTTCATCTTCCAGCAGATCCCAAACTGCAGCCTGCAGTTCGCTTTCTACCAACTGAGGTAACTGCAACATCGGTAAAAACTCTTGGGTAAAGCGTTTACGCAAATGCTGGGTTTTGACCCAAGGTTCCTGCAGCAAACCATTGGAAAGGACATACACGCCATTGGCCAGAACCTGCGGTGCTTCACCACGGTTGCTCATATACACGGCCTGTTGCCGGTCGCCAATGATCAGGTTAAAGCCGGCGTAATTTCGCTGCTGTTGTGCCAGTTGTTGTGCAAAGCGAATCGGAGCTTGCTTTGATTCTAAAAAAGCTTGCACCAGATGGCCCCGCGAGGTGGGATATTGTTGCTGATCCGTGCCATCACGGAAATTGGTAATCACCGCCCAGCGCCCTGTCGCAGTCACGCCCATCCACGTGCCACCAGACTGCAAATCCTGACCCGCCACAATCGGACTGTCCGGCCAAGGATGTAAGGGAGCTGTGGGGCGTTGATAGAATTCATCACGATTGGAAATCAGGCATAATGGAACCTGCTCTAATACCTGCCAGGCCAGCGCCACAATACACATAAAGCACTCTCTTGATCTTTACACATTGAATGTACAACATTTTTCATGGCATTCCGCTAAAATCTGTACAAAACATATGACGAGGAGCAGGAATGCTGACCTACCCCCACATCGACCCTGTCGCGATCTCACTCGGTCCGTTAAACGTGCACTGGTACGGGCTGATGTATTTACTGGCGTTCCTTTTTGCCTGGGGACTCGCCACCTACCGTGCCAAGCAGCGCACCGGGTGGAATGCCGACATGGTCTCTGATCTGATCTTTTATGGTGCTTTAGGCGTAGTCGTGGGTGGCCGGGTCGGCTACGTTTTTTTCTACGGTTTCGAGCAATTCCTGGCTAATCCACTCTGGCTGTTTCAGGTTTGGACCGGTGGCATGAGTTTCCACGGCGGTTTCATCGGGGTCATGCTGGCGATGCTGCTATGGTGCCGTAAATATCAGAAAACCTGGTTCCAGACGCTGGACTTTATTGCCCCGTGTGTACCCACCGGTCTGATGTTTGGCCGCATTGGCAATTTTATTGGTGGTGAATTATGGGGCCGTCCGGTGACCAATCCAGATTATCCTTTTGCCATGGTCTTTCCGCATGTCGACAATCTGGCACGTCATCCGTCACAGCTCTATCAGGCACTCGGCGAAGGGCTGATCCTGTTTATCGTACTCTGGTGGTTCAGCTCCAAGCCACGTCCACGTATGGCGGTTTCAGCACTGTTCCTGATCGGTTACGGGATTGCCCGTTTTGTGGTGGAATTCTTCCGCGAACCGGACAATGGTCAGCTGTTTATTGCCTGGATGAGTAAGGGGCAGTTCCTGACTTTGCCAATGATTCTGATTGGCATCTGGATGATGTGGTACGCTTACCAGAAGAAAGTTTATGATTGGGGACCAGCGGTATCCCGTTAATTTGAAGAGGAGCCTCGGCTCCTCTTTTTTATGCTAAAGTCTTTCTATTCTTGGCCATCAGACCGACCTCCCATGCTCGAATTTTGGTTTTCGCCCCAAATCTCAACATTCAAAAAGCTGTTGATTGCCACTGGCATTTTACTGCTGAGTATCGTGCTGTATCTGCGCTTTCCCATCGCACCGGTCACAGTCCTGATGTTTTTGGCCACCGGCCTGCTTTTTGTCATCTGCCGCTTTATCAAAGTGCAATTTACCCAACATCAACCGTTGGGACTACTGGCACGTGTACTCACCTGGATTCCACTGGCGGCGCTATTTGCCGTGATTTTTAGCCAGCAGCAACAACGCGACCTGCTGCTTTTTGGCATTCAGGGTGTCGGCTTTATGGCACTGGGTATTTTTCTGTTTTCTCCCCAATATCTGTTTCTGCCAGCGAGAGACTCCTCCTCCGATTCTGAATCGAAGTAACAGTTATGCTGCATTTTTGGTATTCAGAACGCTGTACACGACCAATTAAGCTGTTGATCTGTGTTATCACTGTTGCGGTGACCTTATATTTTGCTGAAATGACCAAACTTTCAACCAGTTTGACTTTGCTAAGTCTTGCATTAAGCGTGGCGATTCACGGTCTTTATTCATTTTTACTTAAGCTGCAACACCGTGAACTCGCCTGGTCACAACGATTACACTACCTTCCCAGCCTGACCTTGTTGATGGGTTGGACAGTGCTATTGCTACAGTTACCGACTGAACAGCAACTGGTTCAAGGCGTACAAATCATCGGCTTTAGTTTGGTCGGTTTTTATCTGGCCTCCATTTACACCAATCGAACACCACGTTACCCAGTGCACTAAGCTCAATACCCTTACGCTACGATTTCCATTCCGCAGACACGATGAAACGGGTATGATACAAGGCAATTTAAAGATTTAAATACAGCGCTCACCAGGGAACTTTTTCACCCCCCTTCAGGTGGAAAAACCAATGAGCGCTCAGGATTGTTATGCGCGCATATTTAGATTTACTCCAGCACATCCTCGACAACGGCGGTGACAAAGGCGATCGTACCGGGACGGGAACCCGTTCTGTTTTTGGTCATCAAATGCGTTTTGACCTATCCAAAGGCTTTCCGTTACTCACCACCAAAAAAGTTCATTTCCGTTCCATTGTGATTGAACTGCTCTGGTTCCTGAAAGGTGATACTAACGTTCAGTATTTGCAGGACCATAAAGTCACGATTTGGGATGAATGGTCTACTGCCGAACAGACCGCCCGTTTTGGCCGTCCTGAAGGCGAATTGGGCCCGGTTTACGGTCATCAGTGGCGTAACTTTGGCGCTACAAAAAATAGCGAGGGTTCTTATAATCAGGATGGCTTTGACCAGATTAAATGGTTAATCAACGAGATTAAAACCAATCCGAACTCGCGCCGCCTGATTGTTTCTGGTTGGAATCCGAATGAAGCGGGCCAAGTCGCACTGCCGCCTTGTCATACCCTTTTCCAGTTTTTTGTACAAAATGGCAAGTTGTCCTGCCAACTGTATCAGCGCAGTGCCGATGTGTTCCTTTTATTCCCCCATCTTAATAATGCACAGTCTGCTGAACTAGCTGCTTAAAATAAGTACATAGAAGAATTTTCAAAACCTAAAGGCTTTGTTGCATAAACATTCAAAAGCCGAATTTTTCCCAAGCCGTTCAAATTTAACAGACAGTTTGGATATGTGGTCTACCTAATTCCGTAAATCTATTCAACACTGCCACACGTGCATGAATCTCATTGACCTGGCTTTGAAAACTCAGTGCACTTAGTTTATCCCCCAATAATTTGATGCAATGCATCTTGGTTTCCACCAAACTTCGACGATAATAGCCCGACCATTTTTTCCAGATGGTTCTTCCTAAATGTTTAACAGTTTGAAGTAACTCATTTCGTTCTATTGAATAATTGTAGAATCTTTCCAGAGCTTGGCATTTTTTCTGGGCGGAATGACTGCATGTGCTTGTCGATCAGCAATCACTTCTCGGCAGTATTTTGTGTCATAAGCCCCATCCGTATACATCGAGACAATTCGCTCATTTTCTGGGATCTGCTTGAGTAAATCCCCCCAATCACTGACATTGTTTGAGGTGAGCTGAACAGCACGTATTTGCAGCATTTCGGCATCGATACCAATATGTAGTTTCCGCCATTGGCGACGATATTCAGGCTGATTTTTCTTGTGCTTCCATTCACCTTCACCTAGAAATTTTAAACCCGTTGAGTCGACGAGTAGATGTAATCCATGACTATTTTTCTGATAGCGAATCGCAATATCAATATACTTTTGTCTACGGCAAAGGGTCGAATAATCTGGTGCCGTCCAATTCAGGCCACAGAGTTTATTCAGGCTTTGAACAAAGCCCGTAACCATACGTAAAGAGAGTCGAAATAGAGATTTCATCATGAGGCAGCATTGAATGGCGACATCGGAGTAGGTTTGATTTCGCCCTTGTTTGCCTGTTGATTGTGCATACCATTGAGTATCAGGATTAAACCAGATTGTTAGATTTCCCCGATTGATCAAAGCCTGGTTGTAAGAAGGCCAATTATTTGTACGATAGATTTTAGGTGTAGGCTTATTCATTTGAATATTATATTGCGGAATAAGCACTTAGCGGAGTTTTATGCAAAAAAGCCAAACCCAAATAGAACTCAAATAAAATTTACCAATATCCTTTTATTAACTCCCATTAAAATTTAATAATCTATCTCTTAATTCCAAAATTTTATTACCCATAAATATATATATAGACGAATAAATATTAATTAATCATTTATATTGAAAAATTATTAAAAATCAAAAAAAATACCATTTTATTTATTTTTTAATTTCTACAAATTCAACAAGTTAATAATACAAACAATAATAATTATAAAATCATTAATAAAAAAAACCTTGATAATCAAAAGAATTACATTTAATTTGTATTTATTTCCTATATCAATTCAACATTAAATTTGAATTTAAATCATATATTCGAATAGAGAGATAAGCATAAATGAAAGTCCAAAATTGTAGAGATACCATACTGGATCTATCTGAATCGCCTCTACATAAAAATGGAAAATTGGACTATTTAATCAAGGAGGTTCATGTTAATGGTGTTGGTGTCTTTGACGATAATTGCAAAATTTTACCTATTATTTCTGAATATCTCTCCTACTATTCAAAACATGAAAAAATTGCTTTTGAATCTGTGCCGACTTATGGAAAAAATCTAACTTACTTTTTGAAATATATTCGTACTCGTTCAGAATATGATAATGATGAAAGTGATGAAGTATTTATTACTGTCCCATCATATGTAATACAAGAATACTTAACATTCTTAAGTCGTGATCAAGGTCTGGAATCATCTACAATTAGAAATCGTGATGCAACTATACGTGCTTTTATGGAGTTCCTTACCTCTCCTACAGAAGATCATCTACCACTCAGAAAAGATAATCCCTATAGTGACGGCTATCTATCAAAAACACCAAAAATAAAACCTAATAAGGCATGTAAACTACATGATCTTTTTATATTAATTAAATCTACAGCCTCTGAACGTGAAAGAGTTATACTGCAGTTTTTATACGATTCAGGCCTACGTCGCTCCGAACTTCCTCGAGTTACCCTTGAACATTTCAGAAATGCTGTCAACTTTAACTCGGAAAAGTTTATTACATATGACTCAGACAAACCTATTCATCCAAATTATGTTCCTTTGGAAGTTTTAGGTAGCAAAGGTCGTGGAAACGAAATTAAACATCGCTGGACCTTAATCAGTTCGGCAGTCATTAATCGTATACAAAAGTATCATGCCTCACCACTCTATAAAAAACATGCCAGGAAATATTCTAATCAAGCTGAAACTCCAGCATTTTTTAATGCTCATGGTACCCCCTATACACCATCTGCCATCAATAAATTACTAGAGCGTTTAAGTGATCGTGCAATTAAGAAAGGTCTACTTAAGAGAAAAATCTCTCCACATAAGCTAAGACACGGCAGTGCTTATGTGTATTAGCCCCCGTAAAAACGGACAGTTAACTCGCTAATTTTAGCGATAGAAATTCCCGAGGGGATTTCATTTTT